>NZ_CP031337.1:3035000-3271667 GCF_003355495.1 Crenobacter cavernae | reverse complement strand
TGGAAGTAGCTCGCGACGCCCATCAGCGCGAGAAAGGGCAGCAGCATCTCGCCGGTCATGATCGCTTTTCGTCCGGCAGTCGTTCGGCGGCGGTCTGCGCCTGGACCACGGTCACGGCGATGACGTAGAAGACGTCGTCGGCTACAGCCGCGCGACAGGTCGTTGGCCGGTTTTTGCAGGCCCTGCAGCAGAGGACCGATCGCCTTCGCGCCGCCGACGCGCTCGGCCAACTTGTAGCCGATATTGCCGGCCTCGAGGCTGGGAAAAACGAGCACGTTGGCGCGGCCCTTCACCGCCGAGTTATCGACCTTGCGGTTCGCGATCTCCGCGACGATCGCCGCGTCGAGCTGCACGTCGCCGTCGATCGCGAGGCCGGGCGCAGTTCCCTGACCCGGCGCGCCGCCTCGACCACCTTGTCGACCGCCGCGTGCTTGGCGCTGCCGCTGGTCGAGAACGACAGCATCGCGACGCGCGGCTCGTCCATCAGCAGGCTGCGGGCGCTGTCGGCCGCAGCCATCGCGATCTCGGACAGTTCGTGTGCGTCGGGGTCGACCACCAGTCCGCAGTCGGAAAAGATCAGCCCGCCCTTCAGCGTGTGGAAGGGCTCGCAGAGCATCATTAAAAAGAAGCTCGAAACCAGCTTGAACGACGGGTCGACGCCGATGATCTGGATCGCGTGGCGCACCACGTCGGCGGTGGTGTGGACCGCGCCGGCGACCGAGCCGTCCGCGTGGTCGAGGCGCACCATCAGGTTGGCGAAGCACAGCGGCTTGAGCACCTCGCGTTTCGCTTCCTCCAGCGTCATGCCCTTCTTCTGGCGCAGCGCGAACAGCTTCTGCGCAAAGGACGGCGTGAGCGCAGAGGTGGCCGGGTCGACCAGCTCCATGCCGGCAAGGTCGACGCCTTCGTCGGCGGCGATTCGGCGGATGCGGCCGGCGTCCCCCACCAGCAGGATGCGGGCAGTGCCTTCGCGGGTGGCGCGTTGCGCCGCCTTCAGGATGCGCGCATCGTCGCCTTCGCACAGCACGATGCGCTTGGGGGCCGCGCGGGCGCTGTCGATGATGCGGTTGATCGCTTTCATGGTGATTCGCTCCTCGAAGTCGTGATGCGGGACCGCTCGACCTCTTCGGGTCGATCGCGGCTCGGGCCGGAAACAGGGAGGAAGCCCCATGTCCGGCCCGCTTGGCGCTTAGACGTAGTCCTTGTACTTGTCGAGCAGGCGCACCGGTTTGGCGAGCGCGTCGCGACGGAACGGGTCGCCGAGCTCGCGGGTGCACAGGATCTCGATGATGCAGGTCTTGCCGTGGTTCATCTGCAGGTCGATCGCCTTCTTCAGCGCCGGGCCGACGTCCTCGAGCCGGTCGACCACGATGCCTTCGGCGCCCATCGCTTGGGCGATGGCGGCGAAGCTCTGGTTGTCGAGTTCGCCGGCGACGAAGCGGCGGTTGTAGAAGTCGACCTGGTTCTTCTTCTCGGCGCCCCACTGGCGGTTGTGGAACACCACCGCGGTGACCGGGATCTGGTGCCGGACGCAGGTCATGGTTTCCATCAGGCTCATGCCCCAGGCGCCGTCGCCGGCGTAGGAGACGGCCGGGCGGTGCGGCGCGGCGACCTTGGCGCCGATGATGGTCGGGAACGCGTAGCCGCAGTTGCCCCAGCTCATCGCGGCGAAGAAGCTGCGCGGCTTGTCGAAGCGCAGATAGCTGTTGGCGACCGAGTTGATGTTGCCGATATCGGTCGACACCATCACATCGTCCGGCATCGCCTTCTCGAGCTCGCGCAGCACCTGGCGCGGGTGCAAATACTCGCCGCCGTTGAAGGTCCTTTCATTGGCGTTCTCGTCGATCATGTCGAGGCTGAACGGATCGCGCTCGTGGGTCCAGTCGTCGAGCTCCTTCTCCCAGGCCGCCTTCTCGGTGGCGATCGCATCGGCGCGCTGCTCGCGCGACGCGTCGCAGGCGAGCGTGCGGTTCGCCAGGCGTGCGGTCAGCGCGATCGCGGCGGCCTTGGCGTCGCCGCAGATGCCGACCGAGATCTTCTTCACCAGGCCGAGCATCTTGTGGTCGGCGTCGATCTGGATGATCTTGGCGGCCTTCGGCCAGTAGTCCATGCCGTGCTGCGGCAGCGTGCCGAACGGGCCGAGGCGCGAGCCGAGCGCCACCACCACGTCGGCGCGCGAGATCAGCTTCATCGCCGCCTTGCTGCCCTGGTAGCCGAGCGGGCCGCACCACAACGGGTGGCTGGCCGGGAACGAATCGTTGTGCAGATAGCTGTTGACCACCGGCGCGCCGAGGCGCTCGGCCAACGCCTTGCACTCGTCGATGGCGTCGGCCATCACCACGCCGCCGCCGGAAATGATCACCGGGAATTTGGCGTTAGCCAGCAGCTCGGCCGCCTCGTTCAGGCTCTGCTCGCCGCCCGGGCCGCGGTCGAGCCGGCGCGGTTGCGGGATCTCGGCCTTGATCTCGCCGTAGAAATAGTCGCGCGGGATGTTGAGTTGGGTCGGCCCATCTCGGCCATCGCGCGGTCGAAGCAGCGGCCGGTGAACTCGGCCATCCGCGCCGGGTGGGTCACGTGGCCCTGGTACTTGGTGAACTCCTGGAACATCGGCAGCTGCTTCGCCTCCTGGAAACCGCCGAGGCCGATGCCCATGGTGCCGGCCTCCGGGGTGACGATCACCACCGGGCTGTGCGCCCAGTAGGCGGCGGCGATCGACGTCACGCAATTGCTGATGCCGGGGCCGTTCTGGCCGATCACCACGCCGTGGCGGCCGGACACGCGCGCGTAGCCGTCGGCCATGTGGCCGGCGCCCTGTTCGTGCACCACCGGGATCAGGCGGATGCCGGCCGGCGCGAAGATGTCCATCGCGTCCATGAAGGCCGAGCCCATGATGCCGAACATGTCGGTCACGCCGTTGGCGGCCAGGGTTTCGACGAAGGCTTCCGAAGGGGTCATCGCTTGCGGGCCGCTGGGGGTCGCCGCTTGGGCTTGGGTCGAGTGATCGCTCATGGTGCGCTGTCTCCGTGGGTGGACGAAAAACAAAAAACGAAACCAAACGTTCCGAAAAGTGATTTGTGATTGGAATGTAGGGCGAAGCCGCGCGCCGGTCAACAACAAATTTCAATAAACGGTACAATTTGTATCTATAAACGAAACTGAACTATGATGGGACGACCATGAACGACACGCGCACCAAGGGCGACGCGAAACTCGACGGCGACACGCCGACGCTGCGGCTGTTCGGGCTGCTGGAAGTGATCGCCGAGAAGGACCAGTTCTTCACGCTGCAGGGGCTGGTGGACGAGACCGGGCTGCCCAAGCCGACGCTGCACCGGGATGCTGCAGCAACTGGAGGCGGCCGGCATGCTGCAGCGCGACGGCGCCGGCCGTCACTACAGCACCGGCGTGCGGCTGCAGCGCGACGGCGCCGGCCGTCACTACAGCACCGGCGTGCGGCTGCGGCGCTTGGCGGAGAACCTGCTGCTGAACCACACCGCGCACGGCGCGCGGCACGCGGTGCTGCGTCAGCTGGTCGAGGAAGTGGGCGAGAGCTGCAACCTGACCGCGTTCTCGGGCAGCGAGGTGCTGTACCTGGACCGGGTGGAGACGGCGGCGCCGCTGCGCTTCTACCTGCACCCGGGCTCGCGGGTGCCGGCGCACTGCTCGGCGACCGGCAAACTGTTCCTGGCGCAGCTGAGCCCGGCGCAGCGGCGGCGGCTGTTGGCGCACGTGCCGTTGGCGCGCTACACCGAGAACACGCTGACCGACCTGGAGCGGCTGGAGGCGGAGATCGAGCGGGTGAAGCGCGCCGGCTACGCGCTGGACGACGAGGAGTTCCTGCCGGGGCTGTTGTGCGTCGGGGTGCTGGTGCCGGCACCGGACGGCGGGAAGTCGACCTGGGGGTGGCGCTGCAGGCGCCGATCATGCGTCTGACGCCGGACAAGGCGGTGCACTTCCTGCCGGCGTTGCAGCGGGCGGCGGCGGCGCTGGCGGCGATCGAGGCCGAGGCGGCGGCAGGGCGGGGGGACACGGAAGAGACAGAGTAAGCCGAAGCCACGATCCCTCTTCGTCCGATCGAACCCTCTGAAAGAAAGCCCGGGCAGGGCTCTTTCATGCGCGATGCCGCAGTGGCGGGCTGACCCGCCGAGGCAATGAAAACCGGGGCGTCGCCCCGGCCGATTGACGATGTAAGAGGAGAGGAACGTGACAGATATCGTGCTTGGCAAACCGGACAGACTGGTCCCGGTGCGCAGCCTTTTCGGCATCGATTCCGGCCTGATGGTGCCCGCGTTCGGCGAGCGCGACGACCATGTGCCGGAAATCGACGACGCCTACCGCTTCAACCCGAAGTGACACTGGCGATCCTGGCGGCTTCACCCGCGACAGGCGGGTCATGGTGCAGGGGCTGCATGGAACCGGGAAGTCGACCCACATCGAACAGGTCGCCGCCGGCTCAACTGGCCCTGCGTGCGGGTCAACCTCGACGGTCATATCAGTCGTCTCGACCTGGTCGGCAAGGACGCCATCGTCGTGCGCGACGGCCGCCAGGTCACCGAATTCCAGGAAGGCATCGTGCCGTGGGCGCTGCAGCGGCCGGTCGCGCTGATCTTCGACGAGTACGACGCCGGCCGCCCGGACGTGATGTTCGTCATCCAGCGCATCCTCGAGCGCGACGGCAAGTTCACCCTGCTCGACCAGAACCGGGTGATCCACCCGCATCCTTACTTCCGGCTGTTCGCCACGTCCAACACCGTGGGCTTGGGCAACCTGAACGGCCTGTACCACACCCAGGTGCTGAATCACGCGCAGATCGACCGCTGGAACGTCGTCGCCACGCTCAACTACCTGCCGCGCGAGGAAGAGGCCGGCATCGTGCTCGCCCGCGTGCCCGAACTCGCCGACGAGGCCGGTCGCGCGCTGATCGAGGCGATGGTGAGCTTGGCCGAGCTCACGCGCAAAGGTTTCGCGGCGGGTGACCTCTCGACGCTGATGTCGCCGCGAACGGTGATCACCTGGGCGGAAAACAGCCAGATCTTCCGCGATCACGCGCTCGCCTTCCGTCTGACCTTCGTCAACAAATGCGACGAAGCCGAGCGGCCTATCGTGGCCCGAATACTTCCAGCGATGCTTTGGCCGGGAACTCGAAGCCTCGCCGATCGACGAGCCGGGGCCGCGCTGATGGTGTCCGCCAGCAAAAGGCCCGCCGCCAGCAGAAGCTTGAGGAGTTGTGCGCGGCGGCGGTGCGCGCGCTGACCGGCGACGCCGCGCTGCATTACCGGCAAGGCCGTCTTTGCCGTGACCTCAGGCCGCTGCCGCTTCACGCCCCGCACCTGCGCACCGACCCGGCGTCGGACGACTTCACGTCGTTCCGCGGCGCCGCCGACGGCGCGGCCTTGCGCTTGGCCCATTCCGACGCCGGCTGCACCGAAGGCTTTGTCCCGGCGACCCGGTCGAGCGGCTACTCTTCGAGCTCTTGGAACAGCTGCGCTGCGAGACCCGGCTGCCACCCGGCATGCCGGGTGTGGCGCAAAACCTTCGCCACCGCTTCGAGGCATGGTCGCGCGCCTTTCATCGCTCGGGGTTGGCCGAGGGTCATCTGGGCATCCTGCTATATACGGTGGCGCAGATCTCGTGGTCGCGGCTGACGGGCTGGCCGGTGCTCGAGGAAACCGAAGACCTGATCGAGGTCACGCGCGCGGCCATCGTGCCGGCGATAGGCTTTGCGCTGGCCGGCCTGCGCCGGCACCGCGACGACCAGGCCGCTTTCGCCGGCCATGCGCTCGAGATGGCGCGGCTCGTCGGCGGGATGATCCGCTCGGCCCGCGCGGAGCAGGCGGCGGAAGAGGGGGCCGACGAAGAGGACGCCGCGAGCGCGGCGTTCTCGCTGCTGCTCGACTTCGACGACGAGGAGCCCGACACGATCGCCACGGCGCCCACCGGCCGCAGCCGTGTGCTGGAGGAATCCGGCCACGGCTACCGCGTCTATACCACGCGCTACGACAGAAAGGTCGACGCCGGCACGCTGGTTCGCAAGGCCTTGTTACGCGAGTACCGCGAACGTCTCGACAGGCGCATCGCCGAGCAAGGCGTCAACCTGGGTAGGCTGGCGCATCAGTTGACGGCGGTCCTCGCGGTGCCGCGGCGGGACGGCTGGTCCTTCGGCGAAGAGCAGGGGCGGATCGACGGCCGTCGCCTGGCGCAATTGATCAGTTCGCCGGCGGAGCGGCGGCTGTTTCGTCTCGAGCAGTACAAGATGGAGGCCGACTGCGTCGTGAGTTTCCTCGTCGACTGTTCGGGCTCGATGAAGGCGCATATCGAAGCGGTGACCATGATGATCGACATCCTGGTGCGCGCGCTCGAAATGGCCGGTGTGGCGACCGAGGTGCTGGGCTTCACCACCGGCGCCTGGAACGGCGGCCGCGCCCGGCTCGACTGGCTGGCCCGTGGCCGTCCCAGAAATCCGGGGCGGCTCAACGAAGTCTGCCACATGGTGTTCAAGGATGCGGACCGGAGCTGGCGGCGCGCACGTGCCGACATCGCGGCGCTCTTCAAGGCCGACCTGTTCCGCGAGGGGGTGGACGGTGAGGCGGTCGACTGGGCTTGCTCGCGACTGCTCGCCCGCGGCGAGGCGCGGCGGATATTGATCGTCGTCTCCGACGGCAGCCCGATGGACGGCGCGACCGGCCAGGCCAACGATCCTTATTATCTCGACAATCACCTGAAGGAAGTGGTCGCGCGTCACGAGGCCATGCGCGACGTCGAGGTGCTCGGCATCGGCGTCGGGCTCGACCTCAGCCCTATTACCGCCGCTGTCTGGCGACGGACCTGTCCCGACCGCTCGATACGCCGCTGTTCTCCGAGATCGTGCAATTGATCGGCGGTCGCGGTCGGCGCTGATCCGGGGCAAGACTGTTTGCGTGCAGAAGTCGCAGCGGGGCGCGGCTTTCCTGGGGTGGTAGGCCAGACGCGGCAAAGAGATCGCCGACCGGTTGGTGTCAGCCAGCCGGTCGGCGATCTGCGTTTCGTCGGATGCGCTCTTCGGTCTCGATCGCCCCGGTTCGGGGTCACACTTTGAAGTGCCGGAGCCGTTCGTCCTGCTGGCACAACTGTTCCGCCACCGATGCGCAATGACCGGCTTGCAGTTCCGCCCCTTCCGCCACTTCATGGCTGATGTCGCGAATGAGCTTCGTATTGAGGTTGATCTCGCAGGTGGCCGTGCTTTGCCGTCTGGCGACGTCGGCGATGTGCAAATTCATATCGTTGATCCGGGTCATCGCCTGACGGGTCCGGCCGAGGATGTCCTTGGCCGAGCTCGCCTCCGCCGCGGTCCTGCTGGCCGCGTCGCTGTTTTCCTGCATGCGCGTTTCCGCCAGTTTGACCCCGTTCTGCAGCTGCTCGATCATCGCGCGGATCTCGTGGGTCGATTCCTGAGTGAGCGACGCCAGCGCGCGGACTTCGTCGGCGACCACCGCGAAGCCACGGCCGGCGTCGCCGGCCCGCGCGGCTTCGATCGACGCGTTCAGGGCGAGCAGATTGGTCTGGTCGGCGATGCTCGTGATGACGGACAGGATCGATTCGATGCCCTGACTCTGCTTGGCCAACAGGATGATCGAATGGCGGGTTTCATCCATGTCAGCCGCCAGCTGCTTGATGGCCTTGGTCGAGCGCGAAACGACGCCGACGCCTTTTGCAGTTTCAACGTTGGCCGAGATGGCCGCGTCCGCTGCCGACTGGGCGTGTTGCGCGACGTCCTCGGCGGTCACGGTCATGGCGCCCATGGCGTTGGCCAGTCGGTCCAGCTCGATCATCTGGCGATGAAGCCGGCTGGCCGCATGGCTGGCGTGCTGCGATGTCAGTTCGCTGGTCTCGCGAACCTGGTACGAGCGTTCCACAATGTCACCGATCAGCGACTGCAGCGTCTGCAATAGCCTGTTGAACTCACGGGACAGCAAGGCGATTTCATCCTTGCCCTCGACGGGCAGGCGCTGGGTCAAATCGCCCTCGCCCCGGTTGATGTCCTGCAGCGAATCATAGAGTCGCGACAAGGGCTTGAGCAGGCGGGACACGAGCGTCACCAGAATCAGCAGGCTGACCAGGACGCCGGCAACGGTGCCGATGACCGCGCGCAAACTGAGCGCGTCGGCTTCCCGCATCACCGCGTCGTCTTTAAGTACCACGCCGATATACCAATCGACGCCCTCGATCCCGGCAAGCGGCACGAACGAGACCAGCAGCGATCGATCGCCGTCGTCTGCCGGTCGCAGCGCGCTTTCCAAGGCGGGGCTTTGGCCGCCGAATAGCTGGCTGTAGGGTTTGCCAACCAGTTTGGCATCCGGGTGGGCGATGATGTTGCCGGAGCGCGTCATCAGGAACGCATAGCCGGCGCCGTTGAAATTCAAGGTATTGACCGCGTCGGAGATGGTCTTCAGGCTCAGGTCGCCGCCAAATGCCCCCATGAAGCGCCCCTTGTCGCTGAGTTTCCCGACGGCGGAAATCAGCACTTCGCCGCTGGCGACGTCGCGGTAGGGCTCGGCCAACACGGCGTGCTCGGCGTTTTTGGCCAGCCGAAACCATGGGCGTGTCCGCGCATCCCAGCCCGGGGGATTCCAGTCCGGGTTGTTGGTGATCCTCGCGCCATCGCTGTCCAGCCCGCCGAAGACGAGCAGAAACTCGTTCTTGAGTAGCGGCCGGTCGAAAGCCCGCTGGATCTGCGCGGCGCCGAAATCGCCGTCGATGTGTTGCGACACCATGTCGATCAGCCGCAGCTTGGCGTTCAGCCAGTTTTCTATCTGTCGCGCCAGCGCGTTGCTGGTCTCCTTGATGTTCGACTCTGCCTGACTGCGAAGGCTGTCGCGCACCTGGTGAACCTGTAGCAGCGACAAGAGGCCGGTCGTCACGAGCAGGACCGCCGCGGCGGCAAAACCAACCTTGTGCGAAATTTTCATTTTTATCGTTGCCTCCCGAGTCATGCGAAATCGCCCTGAGGTCGTGGGGGCATCGTTCGGTGATTGCCTTCCCCTGTAGGGGACGTTCTCAGGGTTTAGGTGTTGTCATCTGCCTCCCGTGGCTTCGCCTATCAATTGGAGCAAGGCAGGAAACATGAGGTGACACCCGATCAGCATCAAAACGATGAACGCGACGCGTCGCGTCGTCGTCGCAGAGAGCGGCGGCGGGTAGCGCCGCGCGGCGATCGTCGCCAGCGCGACCACCGGCACGGCGAGCGCGCTTTGCATCCAGATGTCGGCGGTCAGCTGTCCCTGGTAGGCGGTGAACAGCGTGCGGGTGCTCGAGGTCACCGTGAAGACCAGGATCAGCACGCATCGGATCTCGACCAGGGTCATCGGCTGGCGGTAGAACTGGAAGATCAGCGGCGGGCCGGAGACGCCGAACATTCCGCTGAGCAGCCCGCCGAACACGCCGCTGACGAAGAAGCTGCCGTCGCCCGAGCGCTCTTTGAGCGGCGCGGGGCGCAGCGCGGAGCCGAGCCCGCCGTACAGGATCACCGCGCCGAGCAAGAGCTGCAGCAGGTCGGAGGCGGCGCTGGAGAGGTAGTCGAGCAACAGGACGCCGGCGACGATGGACGGCAGGATGCCGAAGGTGGCCGCGCGCACCGCGCGCCAGTCGATGTGGTGCAGCTTGCCGGGCAGCGCGACCGCGCTGTTGGCCAGCGTCACCAGGCTGACGACGGCCGCGACCGAGGCCACCGGCGCGAGGTTTAGGCCGCTGGTCGCGCCCATCACGATCATGCCGAGGCCAAAGCCGGTGACGGTCTGGAAGTAGCTCGCGACGCCCATCAGCGCGAGAAAGGGCAGCAGCATCTCGCCGGTCATGATCGCTTTTCGTCCGGCAGTCGTTCGGCGGCGGTCTGCGCCTGGACCACGGTCACGGCGATGACGTAGAAGACGTCGTCGGCGCTACAGCCGCGCGACAGGTCGTTGGCCGGTTTTTGCAGGCCCTGCAGCAGAGGACCGATCGCCTTCGCGCCGCCGACGCGCTCGGCCAACTTGTAGCCGATATTGCCGGCCTCGAGGCTGGGAAAAACGAGCACGTTGGCGCGGCCCTTCACCGCCGAGTTATCGACCTTGCGGTTCGCGATCTCCGCGACGATCGCCGCGTCGAGCTGCACGTCGCCGTCGATCGCGAGGCCGGGGCGCAGTTCCCTGACCCGGCGCGCCGCCTCGACCACCTTGTCGACCGCCGCGTGCTTGGCGCTGCCGCTGGTCGAGAACGACAGCATCGCGACGCGCGGCTCGTCCATCAGCAGGCTGCGGGCGCTGTCGGCCGCAGCCATCGCGATCTCGGACAGTTCGTGTGCGTCGGGGTCGACCACCAGTCCGCAGTCGGAAAAGATCAGCCCGCCCTTCAGCGTGTGGAAGGGCTCGCAGAGCATCATTAAAAAGAAGCTCGAAACCAGCTTGAACGACGGGTCGACGCCGATGATCTGGATCGCGTGGCGCACCACGTCGGCGGTGGTGTGGACCGCGCCGGCGACCGAGCCGTCCGCGTGGTCGAGGCGCACCATCAGGTTGGCGAAGCACAGCGGCTTGAGCACCTCGCGTTTCGCTTCCTCCAGCGTCATGCCCTTCTTCTGGCGCAGCGCGAACAGCTTCTGCGCAAAGGACGGCGTGAGCGCAGAGGTGGCCGGGTCGACCAGCTCCATGCCGGCAAGGTCGACGCCTTCGTCGGCGGCGATTCGGCGGATGCGGCCGGCGTCCCCCACCAGCAGGATGCGGGCAGTGCCTTCGCGGGTGGCGCGTTGCGCCGCCTTCAGGATGCGCGCATCGTCGCCTTCGCACAGCACGATGCGCTTGGGGGCCGCGCGGGCGCTGTCGATGATGCGGTTGATCGCTTTCATGGTGATTCGCTCCTCGAAGTCGTGATGCGGGACCGCTCGACCTCTTCGGGTCGATCGCGGCTCGGGCCGGAAACAGGGAGGAAGCCCCATGTCCGGCCCGCTTGGCGCTTAGACGTAGTCCTTGTACTTGTCGAGCAGGCGCACCGGTTTGGCGAGCGCGTCGCGACGGAACGGGTCGCCGAGCTCGCGGGTGCACAGGATCTCGATGATGCAGGTCTTGCCGTGGTTCATCTGCAGGTCGATCGCCTTCTTCAGCGCCGGGCCGACGTCCTCGAGCCGGTCGACCACGATGCCTTCGGCGCCCATCGCTTGGGCGATGGCGGCGAAGCTCTGGTTGTCGAGTTCGCCGGCGACGAAGCGGCGGTTGTAGAAGTCGACCTGGTTCTTCTTCTCGGCGCCCCACTGGCGGTTGTGGAACACCACCGCGGTGACCGGGATCTGGTGCCGGACGCAGGTCATGGTTTCCATCAGGCTCATGCCCCAGGCGCCGTCGCCGGCGTAGGAGACGGCCGGGCGGTGCGGCGCGGCGACCTTGGCGCCGATGATGGTCGGGAACGCGTAGCCGCAGTTGCCCCAGCTCATCGCGGCGAAGAAGCTGCGCGGCTTGTCGAAGCGCAGATAGCTGTTGGCGACCGAGTTGATGTTGCCGATATCGGTCGACACCATCACATCGTCCGGCATCGCCTTCTCGAGCTCGCGCAGCACCTGGCGCGGGTGCAAATACTCGCCGCCGTTGAAGGTCCTTTCATTGGCGTTCTCGTCGATCATGTCGAGGCTGAACGGATCGCGCTCGTGGGTCCAGTCGTCGAGCTCCTTCTCCCAGGCCGCCTTCTCGGTGGCGATCGCATCGGCGCGCTGCTCGCGCGACGCGTCGCAGGCGAGCGTGCGGTTCGCCAGGCGTGCGGTCAGCGCGATCGCGGCGGCCTTGGCGTCGCCGCAGATGCCGACCGAGATCTTCTTCACCAGGCCGAGCATCTTGTGGTCGGCGTCGATCTGGATGATCTTGGCGGCCTTCGGCCAGTAGTCCATGCCGTGCTGCGGCAGCGTGCCGAACGGGCCGAGGCGCGAGCCGAGCGCCACCACCACGTCGGCGCGCGAGATCAGCTTCATCGCCGCCTTGCTGCCCTGGTAGCCGAGCGGGCCGCACCACAACGGGTGGCTGGCCGGGAACGAATCGTTGTGCAGATAGCTGTTGACCACCGGCGCGCCGAGGCGCTCGGCCAACGCCTTGCACTCGTCGATGGCGTCGGCCATCACCACGCCGCCGCCGGAAATGATCACCGGGAATTTGGCGTTAGCCAGCAGCTCGGCCGCCTCGTTCAGGCTCTGCTCGCCGCCCGGGCCGCGGTCGAGCCGGCGCGGTTGCGGGATCTCGGCCTTGATCTCGCCGTAGAAATAGTCGCGCGGGATGTTGAGTTGGGTCGGCCCCATCTCGGCCATCGCGCGGTCGAAGCAGCGGCCGGTGAACTCGGCCATCCGCGCCGGGTGGGTCACGTGGCCCTGGTACTTGGTGAACTCCTGGAACATCGGCAGCTGCTTCGCCTCCTGGAAACCGCCGAGGCCGATGCCCATGGTGCCGGCCTCCGGGGTGACGATCACCACCGGGCTGTGCGCCCAGTAGGCGGCGGCGATCGACGTCACGCAATTGCTGATGCCGGGGCCGTTCTGGCCGATCACCACGCCGTGGCGGCCGGACACGCGCGCGTAGCCGTCGGCCATGTGGCCGGCGCCCTGTTCGTGCACCACCGGGATCAGGCGGATGCCGGCCGGCGCGAAGATGTCCATCGCGTCCATGAAGGCCGAGCCCATGATGCCGAACATGTCGGTCACGCCGTTGGCGGCCAGGGTTTCGACGAAGGCTTCCGAAGGGGTCATCGCTTGCGGGCCGCTGGGGGTCGCCGCTTGGGCTTGGGTCGAGTGATCGCTCATGGTGCGCTGTCTCCGTGGGTGGACGAAAAACAAAAAACGAAACCAAACGTTCCGAAAAGTGATTTGTGATTGGAATGTAGGGCGAAGCCGCGCGCCGGTCAACAACAAATTTCAATAAACGGTACAATTTGTATCTATAAACGAAACTGAACTATGATGGGACGACCATGAACGACACGCGCACCAAGGGCGACGCGAAACTCGACGGCGACACGCCGACGCTGCGGCTGTTCGGGCTGCTGGAAGTGATCGCCGAGAAGGACCAGTTCTTCACGCTGCAGGGGCTGGTGGACGAGACCGGGCTGCCCAAGCCGACGCTGCACCGGATGCTGCAGCAACTGGAGGCGGCCGGCATGCTGCAGCGCGACGGCGCCGGCCGTCACTACAGCACCGGCGTGCGGCTGCAGCGCGACGGCGCCGGCCGTCACTACAGCACCGGCGTGCGGCTGCGGCGCTTGGCGGAGAACCTGCTGCTGAACAACACCGCGCACGGCGCGCGGCACGCGGTGCTGCGTCAGCTGGTCGAGGAAGTGGGCGAGAGCTGCAACCTGACCGCGTTCTCGGGCAGCGAGGTGCTGTACCTGGACCGGGTGGAGACGGCGGCGCCGCTGCGCTTCTACCTGCACCCGGGCTCGCGGGTGCCGGCGCACTGCTCGGCGACCGGCAAACTGTTCCTGGCGCAGCTGAGCCCGGCGCAGCGGCGGCGGCTGTTGGCGCACGTGCCGTTGGCGCGCTACACCGAGAACACGCTGACCGACCTGGAGCGGCTGGAGGCGGAGATCGAGCGGGTGAAGCGCGCCGGCTACGCGCTGGACGACGAGGAGTTCCTGCCGGGGCTGTTGTGCGTCGGGGTGCTGGTGCCGGCACCGGACGGCGGGAAGTCGAACCTGGGGGTGGCGCTGCAGGCGCCGATCATGCGTCTGACGCCGGACAAGGCGGTGCACTTCCTGCCGGCGTTGCAGCGGGCGGCGGCGGCGCTGGCGGCGATCGAGGCCGAGGCGGCGGCAGGGCGGGGGGACACGGAAGAGACAGAGTAAGCCGAAGCCACGATCCCTCTTCTTCGTCCGATCGAACCCTCTGAAAGAAAGCCCGGGCAGGGCTCTCTTTCATGCGCGGCCATGCCGCAGTGGCGGGCTGACCCGCCGAGGCAATGAAAACCGGGGCGTCGCCCCGGCCGATTGACGATGTAAGAGGAGAGGAACGTGACAGATATCGTGCTTGGCAAACCGGACAGACTGGTCCCGGTGCGCAGCCTTTTCGGCATCGATTCCGGCCTGATGGTGCCCGCGTTCGGCGAGCGCGACGACCATGTGCCGGAAATCGACGACGCCTACCGCTTCAACCCGGAAGTGACACTGGCGATCCTGGCCGGCTTCACCCGCGACAGGCGGGTCATGGTGCAGGGGCTGCATGGAACCGGGAAGTCGACCCACATCGAACAGGTCGCCGCCCGGCTCAACTGGCCCTGCGTGCGGGTCAACCTCGACGGTCATATCAGTCGTCTCGACCTGGTCGGCAAGGACGCCATCGTCGTGCGCGACGGCCGCCAGGTCACCGAATTCCAGGAAGGCATCGTGCCGTGGGCGCTGCAGCGGCCGGTCGCGCTGATCTTCGACGAGTACGACGCCGGCCGCCCGGACGTGATGTTCGTCATCCAGCGCATCCTCGAGCGCGACGGCAAGTTCACCCTGCTCGACCAGAACCGGGTGATCCACCCGCATCCTTACTTCCGGCTGTTCGCCACGTCCAACACCGTGGGCTTGGGCAACCTGAACGGCCTGTACCACGGCACCCAGGTGCTGAATCACGCGCAGATCGACCGCTGGAACGTCGTCGCCACGCTCAACTACCTGCCGCGCGAGGAAGAGGCCGGCATCGTGCTCGCCCGCGTGCCCGAACTCGCCGACGAGGCCGGTCGCGCGCTGATCGAGGCGATGGTGAGCTTGGCCGAGCTCACGCGCAAAGGTTTCGCGGCGGGTGACCTCTCGACGCTGATGTCGCCGCGAACGGTGATCACCTGGGCGGAAAACAGCCAGATCTTCCGCGATCACGCGCTCGCCTTCCGTCTGACCTTCGTCAACAAATGCGACGAAGCCGAGCGGCCTATCGTGGCCGAATACTTCCAGCGATGCTTTGGCCGGGAACTCGAAGCCTCGCCGATCGACGAGCCGGGGCCGCGCTGATGGTGTCCGCCCAGCAAAAGGCCCGCCGCCAGCAGAAGCTTGAGGAGTTGTGCGCGGCGGCGGTGCGCGCGCTGACCGGCGACGCCGCGCTGCATTACCGGCAAGGCCGTCTTTGCCGTGACCTCAGGCCGCTGCCGCTTCACGCCCCGCACCTGCGCACCGACCCGGCGTCGGACGACTTCACGTCGTTCCGCGGCGCCGCCGACGGCGCGGCCTTGCGCTTGGCCCATTCCGACGCCGGGCTGCACCGAAGGCTTTGTCCCGGCGACCCGGTCGAGCGGCTACTCTTCGAGCTCTTGGAACAGCTGCGCTGCGAGACCCGGCTGCCACCCGGCATGCCGGGTGTGGCGCAAAACCTTCGCCACCGCTTCGAGGCATGGTCGCGCGCCTTTCATCGCTCGGGGTTGGCCGAGGGTCATCTGGGCATCCTGCTATATACGGTGGCGCAGATCTCGTGGTCGCGGCTGACGGGCTGGCCGGTGCTCGAGGAAACCGAAGACCTGATCGAGGTCACGCGCGCGGCCATCGTGCCGGCGATAGGCTTTGCGCTGGCCGGCCTGCGCCGGCACCGCGACGACCAGGCCGCTTTCGCCGGCCATGCGCTCGAGATGGCGCGGCTCGTCGGCGGGATGATCCGCTCGGCCCGCGCGGAGCAGGCGGCGGAAGAGGGGGCCGACGAAGAGGACGCCGCGAGCGCGGCGTTCTCGCTGCTGCTCGACTTCGACGACGAGGAGCCCGACACGATCGCCACGGCGCCCACCGGCCGCAGCCGTGTGCTGGAGGAATCCGGCCACGGCTACCGCGTCTATACCACGCGCTACGACAGAAAGGTCGACGCCGGCACGCTGGTTCGCAAGGCCTTGTTACGCGAGTACCGCGAACGTCTCGACAGGCGCATCGCCGAGCAAGGCGTCAACCTGGGTAGGCTGGCGCATCAGTTGACGGCGGTCCTCGCGGTGCCGCGGCGGGACGGCTGGTCCTTCGGCGAAGAGCAGGGGCGGATCGACGGCCGTCGCCTGGCGCAATTGATCAGTTCGCCGGCGGAGCGGCGGCTGTTTCGTCTCGAGCAGTACAAGATGGAGGCCGACTGCGTCGTGAGTTTCCTCGTCGACTGTTCGGGCTCGATGAAGGCGCATATCGAAGCGGTGACCATGATGATCGACATCCTGGTGCGCGCGCTCGAAATGGCCGGTGTGGCGACCGAGGTGCTGGGCTTCACCACCGGCGCCTGGAACGGCGGCCGCGCCCGGCTCGACTGGCTGGCCCGTGGCCGTCCCAGAAATCCGGGGCGGCTCAACGAAGTCTGCCACATGGTGTTCAAGGATGCGGACCGGAGCTGGCGGCGCGCACGTGCCGACATCGCGGCGCTCTTCAAGGCCGACCTGTTCCGCGAGGGGGTGGACGGTGAGGCGGTCGACTGGGCTTGCTCGCGACTGCTCGCCCGCGGCGAGGCGCGGCGGATATTGATCGTCGTCTCCGACGGCAGCCCGATGGACGGCGCGACCGGCCAGGCCAACGATCCTTATTATCTCGACAATCACCTGAAGGAAGTGGTCGCGCGTCACGAGGCCATGCGCGACGTCGAGGTGCTCGGCATCGGCGTCGGGCTCGACCTCAGCCCCTATTACCGCCGCTGTCTGGCGACGGACCTGTCCCGACCGCTCGATACGCCGCTGTTCTCCGAGATCGTGCAATTGATCGGCGGTCGCGGTCGGCGCTGATCCGGGGCAAGACTGTTTGCGTGCAGAAGTCGCAGCGGGGCGCGGCTTTCCTGGGGTGGTAGGCCAGACGCGGCAAAGAGATCGCCGACCGGTTGGTGTCAGCCAGCCGGTCGGCGATCTGCGTTTCGTCGGATGCGCTCTTCGGTCTCGATCGCCCCGGTTCGGGGTCACACTTTGAAGTGCCGGAGCCGTTCGTCCTGCTGGCACAACTGTTCCGCCACCGATGCGCAATGACCGGCTTGCAGTTCCGCCCCTTCCGCCACTTCATGGCTGATGTCGCGAATGAGCTTCGTATTGAGGTTGATCTCGCAGGTGGCCGTGCTTTGCCGTCTGGCGACGTCGGCGATGTGCAAATTCATATCGTTGATCCGGGTCATCGCCTGACGGGTCCGGCCGAGGATGTCCTTGGCCGAGCTCGCCTCCGCCGCGGTCCTGCTGGCCGCGTCGCTGTTTTCCTGCATGCGCGTTTCCGCCAGTTTGACCCCGTTCTGCAGCTGCTCGATCATCGCGCGGATCTCGTGGGTCGATTCCTGAGTGAGCGACGCCAGCGCGCGGACTTCGTCGGCGACCACCGCGAAGCCACGGCCGGCGTCGCCGGCCCGCGCGGCTTCGATCGACGCGTTCAGGGCGAGCAGATTGGTCTGGTCGGCGATGCTCGTGATGACGGACAGGATCGATTCGATGCCCTGACTCTGCTTGGCCAACAGGATGATCGAATGGCGGGTTTCATCCATGTCAGCCGCCAGCTGCTTGATGGCCTTGGTCGAGCGCGAAACGACGCCGACGCCTTTTGCAGTTTCAACGTTGGCCGAGATGGCCGCGTCCGCTGCCGACTGGGCGTGTTGCGCGACGTCCTCGGCGGTCACGGTCATGGCGCCCATGGCGTTGGCCAGTCGGTCCAGCTCGATCATCTGGCGATGAAGCCGGCTGGCCGCATGGCTGGCGTGCTGCGATGTCAGTTCGCTGGTCTCGCGAACCTGGTACGAGCGTTCCACAATGTCACCGATCAGCGACTGCAGCGTCTGCAATAGCCTGTTGAACTCACGGGACAGCAAGGCGATTTCATCCTTGCCCTCGACGGGCAGGCGCTGGGTCAAATCGCCCTCGCCCCGGTTGATGTCCTGCAGCGAATCATAGAGTCGCGACAAGGGCTTGAGCAGGCGGGACACGAGCGTCACCAGAATCAGCAGGCTGACCAGGACGCCGGCAACGGTGCCGATGACCGCGCGCAAACTGAGCGCGTCGGCTTCCCGCATCACCGCGTCGTCTTTAAGTACCACGCCGATATACCAATCGACGCCCTCGATCCCGGCAAGCGGCACGAACGAGACCAGCAGCGATCGATCGCCGTCGTCTGCCGGTCGCAGCGCGCTTTCCAAGGCGGGGCTTTGGCCGCCGAATAGCTGGCTGTAGGGTTTGCCAACCAGTTTGGCATCCGGGTGGGCGATGATGTTGCCGGAGCGCGTCATCAGGAACGCATAGCCGGCGCCGTTGAAATTCAAGGTATTGACCGCGTCGGAGATGGTCTTCAGGCTCAGGTCGCCGCCAAATGCCCCCATGAAGCGCCCCTTGTCGCTGAGTTTCCCGACGGCGGAAATCAGCACTTCGCCGCTGGCGACGTCGCGGTAGGGCTCGGCCAACACGGCGTGCTCGGCGTTTTTGGCCAGCCGAAACCATGGGCGTGTCCGCGCATCCCAGCCCGGGGGATTCCAGTCCGGGTTGTTGGTGATCCTCGCGCCATCGCTGTCCAGCCCGCCGAAGACGAGCAGAAACTCGTTCTTGAGTAGCGGCCGGTCGAAAGCCCGCTGGATCTGCGCGGCGCCGAAATCGCCGTCGATGTGTTGCGACACCATGTCGATCAGCCGCAGCTTGGCGTTCAGCCAGTTTTCTATCTGTCGCGCCAGCGCGTTGCTGGTCTCCTTGATGTTCGACTCTGCCTGACTGCGAAGGCTGTCGCGCACCTGGTGAACCTGTAGCAGCGACAAGAGGCCGGTCGTCACGAGCAGGACCGCCGCGGCGGCAAAACCAACCTTGTGCGAAATTTTCATTTTTATCGTTGCCTCCCGAGTCATGCGAAATCGCCCTGAGGTCGTGGGGGCATCGTTCGGTGATTGCCTTCCCCTGTAGGGGACGTTCTCAGGGTTTAGGTGTTGTCATCTGCCTCCCGTGGCTTCGCCTATCAATTGGAGCAAGGCAGGAAACATGAGGTGACACCCGATCAGCATCAAAACGATGAACGCGACGCGTCGCGTCGTCGTCGCAGAGAGCGGCGGCGGGTAGCGCCGCGCGGCGATCGTCGCCAGCGCGACCACCGGCACGGCGAGCGCGCTTTGCATCCAGATGTCGGCGGTCAGCTGTCCCTGGTAGGCGGTGAACAGCGTGCGGGTGCTCGAGGTCACCGTGAAGACCAGGATCAGCACGCATCGGATCTCGACCAGGGTCATCGGCTGGCGGTAGAACTGGAAGATCAGCGGCGGGCCGGAGACGCCGAACATTCCGCTGAGCAGCCCGCCGAACACGCCGCTGACGAAGAAGCTGCCGTCGCCCGAGCGCTCTTTGAGCGGCGCGGGGCGCAGCGCGGAGCCGAGCCCGCCGTACAGGATCACCGCGCCGAGCAAGAGCTGCAGCAGGTCGGAGGCGGCGCTGGAGAGGTAGTCGAGCAACAGGACGCCGGCGACGATGGACGGCAGGATGCCGAAGGTGGCCGCGCGCACCGCGCGCCAGTCGATGTGGTGCAGCTTGCCGGGCAGCGCGACCGCGCTGTTGGCCAGCGTCACCAGGCTGACGACGGCCGCGACCGAGGCCACCGGCGCGAGGTTTAGGCCGCTGGTCGCGCCCATCACGATCATGCCGAGGCCAAAGCCGGTGACGGTCTGGAAGTAGCTCGCGACGCCCATCAGCGCGAGAAAGGGCAGCAGCATCTCGCCGGTCATGATCGCTTTTCGTCCGGCAGTCGTTCGGCGGCGGTCTGCGCCTGGACCACGGTCACGGCGATGACGTAGAAGACGTCGTCGGCGCTACAGCCGCGCGACAGGTCGTTGGCCGGTTTTTGCAGGCCCTGCAGCAGAGGACCGATCGCCTTCGCGCCGCCGACGCGCTCGGCCAACTTGTAGCCGATATTGCCGGCCTCGAGGCTGGGAAAAACGAGCACGTTGGCGCGGCCCTTCACCGCCGAGTTATCGACCTTGCGGTTCGCGATCTCCGCGACGATCGCCGCGTCGAGCTGCACGTCGCCGTCGATCGCGAGGCCGGGGCGCAGTTCCCTGACCCGGCGCGCCGCCTCGACCACCTTGTCGACCGCCGCGTGCTTGGCGCTGCCGCTGGTCGAGAACGACAGCATCGCGACGCGCGGCTCGTCCATCAGCAGGCTGCGGGCGCTGTCGGCCGCAGCCATCGCGATCTCGGACAGTTCGTGTGCGTCGGGGTCGACCACCAGTCCGCAGTCGGAAAAGATCAGCCCGCCCTTCAGCGTGTGGAAGGGCTCGCAGAGCATCATTAAAAAGAAGCTCGAAACCAGCTTGAACGACGGGTCGACGCCGATGATCTGGATCGCGTGGCGCACCACGTCGGCGGTGGTGTGGACCGCGCCGGCGACCGAGCCGTCCGCGTGGTCGAGGCGCACCATCAGGTTGGCGAAGCACAGCGGCTTGAGCACCTCGCGTTTCGCTTCCTCCAGCGTCATGCCCTTCTTCTGGCGCAGCGCGAACAGCTTCTGCGCAAAGGACGGCGTGAGCGCAGAGGTGGCCGGGTCGACCAGCTCCATGCCGGCAAGGTCGACGCCTTCGTCGGCGGCGATTCGGCGGATGCGGCCGGCGTCCCCCACCAGCAGGATGCGGGCAGTGCCTTCGCGGGTGGCGCGTTGCGCCGCCTTCAGGATGCGCGCATCGTCGCCTTCGCACAGCACGATGCGCTTGGGGGCCGCGCGGGCGCTGTCGATGATGCGGTTGATCGCTTTCATGGTGATTCGCTCCTCGAAGTCGTGATGCGGGACCGCTCGACCTCTTCGGGTCGATCGCGGCTCGGGCCGGAAACAGGGAGGAAGCCCCATGTCCGGCCCGCTTGGCGCTTAGACGTAGTCCTTGTACTTGTCGAGCAGGCGCACCGGTTTGGCGAGCGCGTCGCGACGGAACGGGTCGCCGAGCTCGCGGGTGCACAGGATCTCGATGATGCAGGTCTTGCCGTGGTTCATCTGCAGGTCGATCGCCTTCTTCAGCGCCGGGCCGACGTCCTCGAGCCGGTCGACCACGATGCCTTCGGCGCCCATCGCTTGGGCGATGGCGGCGAAGCTCTGGTTGTCGAGTTCGCCGGCGACGAAGCGGCGGTTGTAGAAGTCGACCTGGTTCTTCTTCTCGGCGCCCCACTGGCGGTTGTGGAACACCACCGCGGTGACCGGGATCTGGTGCCGGACGCAGGTCATGGTTTCCATCAGGCTCATGCCCCAGGCGCCGTCGCCGGCGTAGGAGACGGCCGGGCGGTGCGGCGCGGCGACCTTGGCGCCGATGATGGTCGGGAACGCGTAGCCGCAGTTGCCCCAGCTCATCGCGGCGAAGAAGCTGCGCGGCTTGTCGAAGCGCAGATAGCTGTTGGCGACCGAGTTGATGTTGCCGATATCGGTCGACACCATCACATCGTCCGGCATCGCCTTCTCGAGCTCGCGCAGCACCTGGCGCGGGTGCAAATACTCGCCGCCGTTGAAGGTCCTTTCATTGGCGTTCTCGTCGATCATGTCGAGGCTGAACGGATCGCGCTCGTGGGTCCAGTCGTCGAGCTCCTTCTCCCAGGCCGCCTTCTCGGTGGCGATCGCATCGGCGCGCTGCTCGCGCGACGCGTCGCAGGCGAGCGTGCGGTTCGCCAGGCGTGCGGTCAGCGCGATCGCGGCGGCCTTGGCGTCGCCGCAGATGCCGACCGAGATCTTCTTCACCAGGCCGAGCATCTTGTGGTCGGCGTCGATCTGGATGATCTTGGCGGCCTTCGGCCAGTAGTCCATGCCGTGCTGCGGCAGCGTGCCGAACGGGCCGAGGCGCGAGCCGAGCGCCACCACCACGTCGGCGCGCGAGATCAGCTTCATCGCCGCCTTGCTGCCCTGGTAGCCGAGCGGGCCGCACCACAACGGGTGGCTGGCCGGGAACGAATCGTTGTGCAGATAGCTGTTGACCACCGGCGCGCCGAGGCGCTCGGCCAACGCCTTGCACTCGTCGATGGCGTCGGCCATCACCACGCCGCCGCCGGAAATGATCACCGGGAATTTGGCGTTAGCCAGCAGCTCGGCCGCCTCGTTCAGGCTCTGCTCGCCGCCCGGGCCGCGGTCGAGCCGGCGCGGTTGCGGGATCTCGGCCTTGATCTCGCCGTAGAAATAGTCGCGCGGGATGTTGAGTTGGGTCGGCCCCATCTCGGCCATCGCGCGGTCGAAGCAGCGGCCGGTGAACTCGGCCATCCGCGCCGGGTGGGTCACGTGGCCCTGGTACTTGGTGAACTCCTGGAACATCGGCAGCTGCTTCGCCTCCTGGAAACCGCCGAGGCCGATGCCCATGGTGCCGGCCTCCGGGGTGACGATCACCACCGGGCTGTGCGCCCAGTAGGCGGCGGCGATCGACGTCACGCAATTGCTGATGCCGGGGCCGTTCTGGCCGATCACCACGCCGTGGCGGCCGGACACGCGCGCGTAGCCGTCGGCCATGTGGCCGGCGCCCTGTTCGTGCACCACCGGGATCAGGCGGATGCCGGCCGGCGCGAAGATGTCCATCGCGTCCATGAAGGCCGAGCCCATGATGCCGAACATGTCGGTCACGCCGTTGGCGGCCAGGGTTTCGACGAAGGCTTCCGAAGGGGTCATCGCTTGCGGGCCGCTGGGGGTCGCCGCTTGGGCTTGGGTCGAGTGATCGCTCATGGTGCGCTGTCTCCGTGGGTGGACGAAAAACAAAAAACGAAACCAAACGTTCCGAAAAGTGATTTGTGATTGGAATGTAGGGCGAAGCCGCGCGCCGGTCAACAACAAATTTCAATAAACGGTACAATTTGTATCTATAAACGAAACTGAACTATGATGGGACGACCATGAACGACACGCGCACCAAGGGCGACGCGAAACTCGACGGCGACACGCCGACGCTGCGGCTGTTCGGGCTGCTGGAAGTGATCGCCGAGAAGGACCAGTTCTTCACGCTGCAGGGGCTGGTGGACGAGACCGGGCTGCCCAAGCCGACGCTGCACCGGATGCTGCAGCAACTGGAGGCGGCCGGCATGCTGCAGCGCGACGGCGCCGGCCGTCACTACAGCACCGGCGTGCGGCTGCAGCGCGACGGCGCCGGCCGTCACTACAGCACCGGCGTGCGGCTGCGGCGCTTGGCGGAGAACCTGCTGCTGAACAACACCGCGCACGGCGCGCGGCACGCGGTGCTGCGTCAGCTGGTCGAGGAAGTGGGCGAGAGCTGCAACCTGACCGCGTTCTCGGGCAGCGAGGTGCTGTACCTGGACCGGGTGGAGACGGCGGCGCCGCTGCGCTTCTACCTGCACCCGGGCTCGCGGGTGCCGGCGCACTGCTCGGCGACCGGCAAACTGTTCCTGGCGCAGCTGAGCCCGGCGCAGCGGCGGCGGCTGTTGGCGCACGTGCCGTTGGCGCGCTACACCGAGAACACGCTGACCGACCTGGAGCGGCTGGAGGCGGAGATCGAGCGGGTGAAGCGCGCCGGCTACGCGCTGGACGACGAGGAGTTCCTGCCGGGGCTGTTGTGCGTCGGGGTGCTGGTGCCGGCACCGGACGGCGGGAAGTCGAACCTGGGGGTGGCGCTGCAGGCGCCGATCATGCGTCTGACGCCGGACAAGGCGGTGCACTTCCTGCCGGCGTTGCAGCGGGCGGCGGCGGCGCTGGCGGCGATCGAGGCCGAGGCGGCGGCAGGGCGCGACGACGAGGAAGAGACGGAGTAGGTTGGCCGAGCCCTCTGCTCGTGGCCGTGGCAATCAAAGCGCGATCGCCGCGCTTCATTTCACCGAGGGAGGGGGCAATGAAGATAATCGTCCTGGGCGCCGGCGTGGTCGGCATCACTACCGCATGGTATCTGTCGCGCAGCGGCCACGAGGTGACGGTGATCGACCGCCAGAGCGGGCCGGCGCTGGAAACGAGCTTTGCCAATGGCGGTCAGATTTCGGTGTCGCACGCAGAACCGTGGGCGAATCCCCATACTCCCTTAAAGGCTTTGCGCTGGCTCGGCAAGGAGGACGCCCCGCTGTTGTTCAGGCTGCGGGCCGACCCTCGTCTGCTGGCTTGGACGCTGCGCTTTCTGCGTGAATGCAGCCCGTCGCGGACCAGGGAGAATATCCGTCGAATCGTCGAGCTTGCCCTCTACAGCCGGCAGTGTCTGAAGGCGCTCCGAAATGACCTTGCCGCGAGGGGAGGGCTGCAATACGACCAGCTGGAGCGGGGAATACTGCACGTCTATACCGACCCGCTGGAGTTCGAAAAGGCGGTCGGGGCGTCCGCGATACTTCGCGAATTCGGCTGCGACCGCCGCCCTGTCTCGGCCAACGCCTGTATCGAGATCGAGCCTGCCCTGGCTTCCGCCAGCCATATGCTGGTCGGCGGCGACTACACCGTCGACGATGAGTCGGGCGATGCACACAAATTCACCAGGCAGCTAGCCGAGCATTGCCGGCGCGTTGGGGTCGTGTTCGACCTCGGGCAATCCATCTCCCGTATCGACGCCGAAGGCGGACGGGTCCGTTCCGTCGTGACGTCAGACGGACGGCGCCATGTCGCCGACGCCTACGTCGTGGCGTTGGGCAGTCACAGCCCGGCGCTTCTGCGTCCGCTGGGCATATCCCTTCCTGTCTACCCCGCTAAAGGTTACTCGGCGACCATCACCCTTTCAAAAGCCAGCGTGGCGCCGACGGTCAGCCTGACCGATGATGCATACAAACTTGTCTTTTCTCGACTGGGAAACAGGTTAAGGGTCGCCGGCACCGCGGAATTCTCCGGTTTCAATCACGATCTCAACGCCATCCGCTGCGATGCGCTGATTCGCCGCACGAGAGAGCTATTTCCGGACCTAAACGAGTGCGGTAAGCCGGAGTTCTGGTGCGGGCTCAGGCCGGTCACTCCTTCGAGCGTCCCTTTCATCGGTCGCTTGCGCTATCCCAACCTCTGGATCAACACGGGGCACGGTACCTTGGGGTGGACGATGGCATGCGGTTCCGCCGCAGCGCTTGGGGATTTGATAGCTAAGCGGACTCCGCAAATCGATTTTCCGTTTCTGTGATCGTCGCCCCGAGCGTTACCGTCGTTACCGTGACCAGAAGGATAGTCAGAAGCGGCGGCCGGATTTATTCAGAAAGTGTGTCGGCAGTCGTCCGGCCTAGAGACTTCAACCGATCACGGAAGGGAACGATGGCCAAGCTTCGACGCCCCTTGGCCCGGCGATGTGCCGGCGGCCGGGGGCGTCCCCCTCGGAAGCGGGACGGCACGATGAAGGGACAGTCGTTTTTCAGGCGGCTCGGATTCGCCGCCCACGGCCTTTACCTGGCCTTCCGCCGCGAGCGCAGCTTTCGCTTCCAGCTACTCGCCGTTGTTGGAGTATTGCTTGTTCTGCTGGTCAGGCCAGCCTGCGCGAAGTGCGCGAAGTGCGCGCGGTGCGCGTCGGTGCAGTCGGTCAGCAGCACGACAGAAAGGCCGAGCGCCTTGGCGGCCGGCAGGAAGCCGTCGTTGACCGGGGCGGTGGGTACGTGGGCCAGCAGGATCAGCTCTCGCATGATGCTCCTTGCTGTTCGAGTTACGGCGCGCGGCCGGGGAAGTCCAAATGATTTTGATGCGAATGATAATGATTGTTATTTTGTTTCGCGAGCGGACGAAGCCGGTGCCGTGACGGACGCGAAATGGAGGGAGACAGGACTGATGAATGGGGGAGGGACGGCGCCACGGGCGGGCGCCGGAAAAGGGGCCGCACGCCCGAGGGTGAGCGTGCGGCGTAGCCCCCGAAGGGGCGATTGCTTAGAAGCGCAGGCGTGCGGTCAGCTCGGCGCTGCGCGGAGCGCCTGGCACGTTGAGGTGGTCGCTCGAGTCGTGGCCCGAGACGAAGTATTTCTTGTCGCCCAGGTTCTTCAGGTTCAGCGCCAGGTCGTAGGACTTCGCCTTGTACAGCAGCGCCGCGTCGTAGGTGACGTAGCTGCCGAGGCTCACCGTGTTGGTGGTTCCGACGTAGCGCTTGCTCGCGTAGTTGGCGCCGCCGCCGAGGCTGAAGCCGCCGCCGAGCTCGTGCATCAGCCAGACGTTGGCGCTGTGCTCGGGCGTCAGCGCCGCTTGCTTACCTTGCAGCGGAATCGTACCGCTCTTAGCGATCGACTTGGTGATGACCGCGTCCAGATAGGCGTAGCCGGCGGAAAGCTGCCAACCCTTGGCGATTTCGCCAGCCAGCGTCAGTTCGACGCCGCGCGTGCGCTGCTCGCCGACCGGCAAGAGTTGAGTGGGGTTGGTGCCCGGCACGGCGCTCTTGACGTCGGTGCGCTTCAGCTCGAACAGCGCGCCGGTGAAGCTGACGCGGCCGTCGAGCAGGTCCAGCTTGGTGCCGATTTCGACGTTGCGCGTCTCCTCGGGCGCGATGTCCGCGTTGTTGGCCGCGAATGCGAGCGTTTCGCCCGAGGGCTGGAACGAGCGGCTATACGACAGGTAGTAGGACTGCCAGTCGGCCGGTTGGAACACCACGCCCGCGCGCGGGCTCCACTCGCGGTCGACACGGCGCAGGTCGGGCTGGCTGGCCAGGCGGCTATCCACGCTTTGCTCGAACTCGTCGTAGCGCACGCCGAGCAATGCCTTCCACTGTGGCGAGAAGGTCAGCAGATCCTGCACGTAGGCGCTGGCCACCTTCATCGTCGCGAGGTTGCTGGCGATCTCCGGCGTATTGACGTTCGTCCGCTTCAGCACCGGGTTGTACAGCGAGACGTTGAACGAGGCAGGTAGGTTTAGGAAGCGGTTGACGAGGTCCTTTTTCTGCTCGCCCAGTTCCAGCCCGTACAGCAGCTGGTGTTTGATGCCGCCGGTGGTGGCGTTCTGCGTCAGTTCGAACTGGTTGAACCAGCCGTCGTCCTGGCGCCGCGAGTCGCCGCGGTTCAGCCTCACCTGCGCGTTGGCGCCGCTGCCGACGACGTCTCGGGGGTTGGTGTTGTGGCGGTCCAGCTCGTAGCGGTAGGTGCCGAACAGGTTACGCAGCGACCAGTTCTCATTGAACTTGTGCTCCAGCGTGGCGCGACCGGATTTGACGGTCGACTGGCTGTAGTCGTCGTCGCGCGCGTTGGAAGAACCGTAGTAGGTCTTGACCGAAACGTCGGCCGGGCGGTCGCCGACGGCCGGGATGCCCATGTCGGTGACGCGGCGGTCTTTCAGGTATTCGGCCTGCAGCAAGAGCTTGGTGTCGGCGCCGAGCTTGAACGCCAGCGACGGCGAGAGCGCCTCGCGCTCGACGAAGCCCTGGTTGCGGAAGCTGCCGGAATCCTCGAGCGCGCCGGTCACGCGGAAACTCGCGCTATCGCTCAGCGGCTGGTTGATGTCGAGGGCGCCGCGCTTCTGGTCGTAAGAGCCGCCCACCAGCTCGATCTCGCGTCGCGCGGTGGCGGTCGGCTTCTTGGTGACACGGTTGATCACGCCACCGGACGAGCCGCGCCCGTACAGCACCGCCGCCGGGCCCTTCACCACCTCGACGCGCTCGGTGTTCGACAGGTCGCGGTAGTACAGCGCGTCGTCGCGAATGCCGTCGACGAACAGATCGCCGAGCGCCGCGAAGCCGCGGATCACGAACTGGTCGCGCTGACCATCGCCGTTGTTGAACGACACACCGGGCACGTTCTTAAGCACGTCCTGCACCGAGCGAGCGCCCTGGTCCTCGATCAGGCGCTCGGTCACCACGTTCACCGTCTGCGGCACGTCGCGCAGCGGCGCCTTGATCTTGGTGGCGGTGGTCGATACCACCGCCTGGTAGGTCGCAGGCTCCGACTCGGCGGACGCCTCTACGTGGACGGTGGCCAGCTCGCTGTCGGCGAGCGCCGCGAGCGGCAGGAAGGCCGTCGCGACGGCGACCGCGATACGTCTGGGGGTCATGGGTTCTCCTTGTGTGTGATTTTTTGCAAGGTTTTGTAAAGGCTGAGCCGAGAATGATAATTTTTATCATTTTTATTGTCAAAAACGGCGTGGGGACTCGCATGGGACGGCTCGCCCGGCTTGGCGGGGACGGTACGAGGGGCGTGCTCCGGGAAGAAGCGGCATGAAAAAACGGCCGCGTTTGCGGCCGTTATGGCTCGAGGGTTGGCCGAGCTTTGGGGCTCGGCCAACGTTTAAGCTCTGGGGGCGTTCAGCCGTTTCGCGCGTTCCTCGCGCGGCGTGGTGTTGAAGTGGTTGCGGTAGCTGCTCGAGAAGTGCGGGCCGCTGGAGAATCCGCAAGCGAGGCCGATCTGCACGATCGACTTGCTGGTCTGCTGCAGCAATTGCCGCGCGCGGTTCAGCCGCAGTTCGAGATAGTACTTCGACGGCACAGTGTTCAAATACTGCTTGAACAGCCGTTCCAGCTGGCGGCGCGACACGCCGACGTAGTAGGCGATGTCGTCGGTCGACAGCGGCTCCTCGATGTTCGCCTCCATCAGCGATACCGCGTCGGTCAGCTTGGGTTGGCTGTTGCCTATGCGTGTCGCCAGCGGAATGCGCTGCCGCTCGCTGCTCGGGCGGATGCGCTCCATGCTGAAGCGCTCGCACAAGAGACCGGCAAGGTCGGCGCCGTGCTGGGTGCTCAGGTAGTGCAACAGGTAGTCGAAGGTGGCGGCGCCGCCGGCGCAGCTGTGGCGGTTGCGGTCGACCTCGTACAGGTTGGAGGTGACGATAATGTCCTGGAACTCTTCGGTGAAGCGGGCGATTTCCTGCCAGTGTATCGTCGCCCGGTAGCCGTGCAGGTAGCCGGCGCGCGCCATCCAGTAGCTGCCGGCGCCGAGGCCGACCAGCGTCAGCCTGTCAGGGTTCTGCGCCTGGATGCCGGAGATCAGCGCGTCGAGCGGCAGCTTGAGGTCGAGGTCGTCGGCGAGGACGAACAGCAGGTCGAGCTTGGGCGCGTAACCGAGCGGCAGGTCGACCGGGCATGCGAGCCGGTTGTTGAAGCTCACCGTTTCGCCGGTGAGCGACAGGGTCAATATATCGTAGAGCTTCTTTTCGGCGATCTCGTTGGCGCGGATCAGCGCTTCGCTGGCGACGGCGTAGTCGGCCATCGAGGCATTGGGCAGCATCAGGAATCCGATGCGTTGCGGCTTGCTGGCGGGCGGTTGGGCCATGGACACCACGCGGTTGGGGAGGTCGGGCGCCCGGCATGGCGGGCTCGGGCCTGCCTGCCGGGTTCATCGTGATTCTAGAGCCTATTTCAAACGGCCGGACAGGAATTGCGCCAGGCGTTCGCTCTGCGGGTTGGCGAGCACTTCGCGCGGATTGCCCTGTTCCTCGATGCGGCCCTGGTGCAGGAAGATCACGTGGTTGGACACCTCGCGGGCGAAGCCCATCTCGTGCGTGACGACGACCATGGTGCGGCCTTCCTTCGCCAGGTTCTGCATCACCTTCAGCACCTCGCCGACCAGTTCCGGGTCGAGCGCGCTGGTCGGTTCGTCGAACAGCATCACCTCGGGCTCCATCGCCAGCGCGCGCGCGATCGCGACGCGCTGCTGCTGGCCGCCTGACATGTGCGACGGGTACTTGTCCTCGACGCCCTTCAGGCCGACCTTCTCGAGGTATTGGCGCGCGCGCTCGATCGCCTGGTCCTTCGGCACGCCGAGCACGTGGATCGGTGCCTCGATGATGTTCTCGAGCACCGTCATGTGCGCCCACAGGTTGAAGTGCTGGAACACCATCGCGAGCTTGGTGCGCATCGTCGCCAGTTGCTTGGCGTCGGCGGCCTTCAGCGCGCCGTTGCGGCGGTCTTCGGTCAGCTTGAGCTCTTCGCCGGCGACGAAGATCTGGCCCTTGTTCGGCTGCTCGAGCATGTTGATGCAGCGCAGGAAGGTACTCTTGCCCGAGCCACTCGAGCCGATGATGCTGATCACGTCGCCGGCGTGCGCGGTCAGCGACACGCCCTTGAGGACTTCGTGATGACCGTAGCTCTTGTAGAGGTCATTCACTCGCAGCTTGATGTTGCCGTTCTGGCCGGTGGCGACGGCGTTGGGGTGTTCGATCGGTTTCATGCGCTTAACAACTTCCCTGTTTTGAAAGCAAGGTCGGTGGCGATCTTGGCCACCCACATGCCCGGTGCGGCGTAGTGGTCGCGCACGCGGGCGAACAGCATCCCGGCGTGGCGGGCATAAAGCGGTGAGACCGCGCCGCTGATCGGGTCGATGACGTCGGCGACGAGGTCGCCGGCCTCGACCGTGAAACCGGCCGGGCGATGGAAGGCGATCACGCCGGCGTGCGGGGCGATCAGGTCCTCGACGCCGGCCAGCGGCGTGGCCGGGTAGGGCAGGTCGGGCGGCGTCGGCGCGGCGCCGGCGACGAAGCCGCGTTCGGTCAGATACGCGATCAGCGCGTCGGCGTCGCGCTCGGCCAAGTCGTGCTCGACCCGGTCCTGGCCGCGCAACTCGACGGTGATGGCGGTGGTCGCCAGCGGAATCGCCGGCGCCGCGCCTCCGGTCGCGGCCGCGTGCTCCCGTCCCTTCTGGTCTAGCAAAAGCCACAGCTGGCTACAGGCTTCGTCGAACGGGTGGTCGCCCGAATCGACCGCCAAGAGCTGCGCGCAGCTGCCGAGGTAACGCGCTAGCGGCTCGACTTCGGGCCACTGCGGCGTCAGCGTGTAGAGGTGGGCGCCGGCGTTGAAGTCGCAGTGCAGATCCAGCACCAGATCGGCGTCGTGCGCGAGGCGCATCAGCGCAAGCCGCAGGCTCTGCAGTTCGCTCGTCGGCGCGAGCTCGGCCAGGCTTTGCCCAAGCTCGGCGCGGATCGCCGCGACGTTGGCCGAGGTATCGCTGCCCAAGCTGTTTTTGAGCGCGTCGAAGACCCGGTCGGCGAGCGCCGGGTAGTGACGGTTGAAGTTCTGCCCCGAGGCGAGCTCGAAGCGGCCCAGCGCCTGGCCGAGCACGCGCTGGTCGAGGCCGATCGGGTTGGCGGCCGGCACCAGCACCACTTCGGCGTTGAGCCTTCCGGCCGCTTCGAGCTCGGCCAAGCTCGCCTTCAGTTTGAAGGCGACCAGCATGCCGGGCAGTTCGTCGGCGTGCAGCGAGGCCTGGATGTAGACCTTGCGGCCGGCGCCGGCGTCACCGAAGTGGAAGCTCGTGACACGGCGCTGGGTGCCGAGACTCGGCGGCAAGAGCAGATGTTCACGGGTCTGCATGCGTCGTCTCTCAGTGCTTGCGCGGCGCGAGGTAGGCGAGGTAGCGGCCTTCGAGTCGCTTGAACAGCCAGACGAACAGGAAGGTGAACGACAGGTACATGGCGCCGGCCATCAGGAACGGCTCGAACGGCTGGTAGCTGTCGGCGTACAGGCGACGCGCGACGCCGGTCAGGTCGGCCAGCGTCACGAGGCCGGCGATCGACGTGCCGTGCAGCATCATGATCACCTCGTTGCTGTACGCCGGCAGCGCGCGGCGCAGCGCCGACGGGATCACGATGCGGCGCATCATCAGCCAGCGGCCCATGCCGACCGCCTTGGCCGCCTCGATCTCGCCGTAGTAAGTGTTGCGGATCTGGCCGGCGATGATCTCGGTGGTGTAGGCGGCGGTGTTCAGCGTGAATGCGAGGATGGCGCAGAAGTACGCTTCCTGCAGGTAGTTCCACGCCCAGCTGTCGCGCACGGCGTCGAACTGCGACAGACCGTAGTAGAAGATGAACAACTGCACCAGCATCGGCGTGCCGCGGAACACATACGTATAGATCCACACCGGCCACGCCAGCCACTTTTTCTTCGACACGCGCATCAGCGCCAAAGGCACCGACAGCGCGAGGCCCAGCAGCAGCGACAGCCCGAGAAGCTGGAAGGTCATGATCAGGCCGTCGCTGGTCGACAGCACCGGCTCGCCGTATGCGCCGCCGAAGAAGGACGGCAGGTTCTCGAGGATCAGCTTGAGATCGATCACAGTCCGCTCTCCTTAACGCCCATTGAATAACGGTTCTCCAGCCAGGTCAGCGCCAGGATCGACACCGTGGTGATCACCAGGTACAGGCCGCCGACCAGCATGTAGACGGTGAACGGCTCCTGCGTCACCGACTTGGCGGTATCGGCCTTGTACATCATGTCGTTCAGGCCGATCACCGACACCAGCGCGGTCGACTTGACCAGCACCAGCCAGTTGTTGGAGAAGCTCGGCAGCGCGAAGCGGACCATCTGCGGCAGCGTGATGCGGAAGAACACCCTGAGCGGCGACATGCCGTAGGCCAAGCCGGCTTCCATCTGCCCCTTGGGCACCGCCATGATCGCGCCGCGGAAGGTCTCGGTCATGTAGGCGCCGAAGATGAAGCCGATGGTCAAGACGCCGGCGACGAAGGGGTTAATCTCGGGCGCGTCGGCACCGAGCCGGGTGGCCAGCTCGTTGATCGCCATCTGGCCGCCGAAGAACAGCATGAACATCCACACCAGGTCGGGCACGCCGCGGATCACGGTGGAATAGAGCTCGGCCAACCAGACGAGCGGTTTGGACGGCGACAGTTTGCACATCGCGCCGATGAAGCCGAGTACAACGGATACCAACAAGGATAGGCCGGCCACCTCGAGGGTGAGCACCGCGCCTTCCAGAATGCTGGGGAGGTAACCTTGCAGGAACATGGAATGCACCCCGAAAAAAAGACGCTGGGGCGAGGGCGGCTGGCCGCCCCCAGATCATCGTCACGCCGGGCGCTCAGGCCCGGCGGCCGATCACTTGATGTCGAAGCTGAAGTACTTCTTCTGGATCTTGTCGTAGCTGCCGTCGGCGCGGATCTGCTTGAGCGCCGCGTTGATCCGGGCGAGCCGAGCCTTATCGCCCTTGCGCACCGCGATGCCGGCGCCTTCGCCGAAGTACTTCGCGTCGGTGTAGACCGGGCCGGCGAAGGCGTAGCCCTTGCCGTTCGGCGTCTTGATGAAGTCGCTCTCGCCGACGGCGGCGTCGACGAAGCTCGCGTCGACGCGGCCGGCCTTCAAGTCCAGGAAGGATTCGGGCGCCTTGCCGTAGGCGACCAGCTTGGCGCCGCGCTTCACCCAGTGGTCACGCGCATATTTTTCCTGGATCGACGAGCGCAGCACACCGATCTTCTTGCCCTTGAACCACGCGTCGTTGACCTGGGCGCCGGCCTTCGCGACGAGGCGGCTCGGCATGTTGTAGTAGCGGTCGGAGAAGTCGACCGCCTTCTTGCGTTCGTCGGTGATGTTCATCGACGCGATGATCGCGTCGAATTTCTTCGCGTTCAGCGCCGGGATGATGCCGTCGAAGTCCTGCGGCACCACTTCGCACGTCACCTTCATCGCCGCGCACAGCGCGTGGGCGATCTCCGGGTCGAAACCGACCATCTTGCCGTCCGGACCCTGTTTGGAGAACGGCGGATAGCTGGCGTCGGTGGCAAAGCGCAGGGTTTCGGCGTGGGCTGTGCCACCCACGGCCAGGGCGAGCACCCCGGCGAGGAAAAGGCCGTGCTTCTTCATGATTTCTCCGTTGTAGCTTGTAGAGCCGGGCAGGCGAGCCCTGCCCGGTTGACCGGGGCGTATAGGGCTTAGCCGCCGTACACGTCGAAGCTGAAGTACTTGTCCTGTACCTTCTTGTAGCTTCCGTCCTTGCGGACTTGGTCGATGGCTTGGTTCAGGCGGTCGGCGAGGGCCTTGTTGCCCTTCTTGACCGCGATGCCGGCGCCGAGGCCAAAGTATTTGACGTCGCTGTAGTTCGGGCCGACGAAGGCGTAGCCCTTGCCGTTCGGCGTCTTGAGGAATTCGGTGTCGCCGACCGCGCCGTCGACGAACACCGCGTCGACGCGGCCCGCCTTCAGGTCGAGGAAGGATTCCGGCGACTTGGTGTACGACACGATGCGCGCGCCGTTCTTGCCCCAGTAGTCACGGGCGAACTTTTCCTGCGTCGACGCGCGCAGCACGCCGATCTTCTTGCCCTTGAACGCATTCTGGTCGACCTGGCTGCCGGCCTTGCCGATGACGCGGCTCGGGACGTTGTAGTACTTGCGGGTGAAGTCGACCGCCTTCTGGCGTTCGGGGGTGATCTGCATCGACGACAGGATGGCGTCGAATTTGTTGGCGTTGAGCGCCGGAATCAGGCCGTCCCAGTCTTGCGGCACGACCTGACAGGTGGTCTTCATCGCCGCGCACAGCGCGTGGATCATGTCGACGTCGAAGCCCTGCGGCTTGCCGTCGGCGCCCTGCTTGGAGAACGGCGGGTAGTTGAGGTCGATGCCGAAACGCAGGGTTTCGGCTTGCGCGTTCACGCCGGCGGCGAGGGCGGCCAGCGTGGAGAGAACCAGTACCTTTTTCATGTGAGTGCTCTGCCCTGTGTGACGGAAATTCTTTGCTTTTTGACAAATGAATTAACCCGCATGGTGTACCCCATTCGGCGAGGATATCCTCCGACGGGAAGCCGGCCAAACACGCTGCCGGGCTCTCATGCTGCCAATTCGGTTGCGGTTTGAGGATCGTCTCGACGCGAACCAATCTTGTCACGATTGATCCTACCCAACAATGTGGCGGGCTTCATGGCAAGAGGCAGAAAGAGAAAGGGTCGCATTTTACCTGCTTTGAGTGATAAATGGAAATATCAATAAAATCAATTACTTGAAGATTATTTTGCGGTGCATTACGGGCGAGGGGGGGCTGGGGGATTTATAATTCGTCGTCGCATTGCTATAAGCAAAATGGCCTCCGGAGGCGGAAAAAATTTCCCTGGAATGAGGCTAGGGAAAACCAGCGCATTTAATAAAAGTATAAATGCATGTCGCCTGGCGGAATTTCCCCTGCATGGCCCCCGTCTACAATCCTCCGCACCTCTTTCTGGTCAGCGGAGCAAGACAGGTCATGTCACTCACACACGAAACGGAATCGACGAATCTGCTTGACGAAATTCAGGCGCACGCCAAAAACGGCCCGCCTGCCACCCTTCAGGACCCCGGAGCCAAACGGATCATGTCACTGACGCATAAAACAGAATTGACGAATCTGGTTGCCGAGATTCAGGCGCTCGCCGAAAGCAGCCTGCCCGCCAAAGAACAAGCCGTTTTCATTCCTTTCCTGTCGATCTACTACGAAGAAGCCGAACACGACGACCTGTCGCGCTTCTCCGCGCTCGACCTCCTCGGCGCCGCGATGGCGCACCACCGTTTCGCCGAACAGCGCAAACCCGGCGAATCGAAGGTCCGCATCTACAATCCCGACTTCGAACGCGACGGCTGGCAGAGCACGCACACGGTGATCGAGATCGTCAACGACGACATGCCGTTCCTGATCGACTCGGTCGCCATGCTGCTGGCGCGCCACAACCTGCGCCTGCACCTGTTGGTGCACCCGGTGCTGTCGGTGCGTCGCGATGACAAGGGCAAGCTCATCGAGGTGCGTCGCACCGAGGGCCGCAGCCTGCCGCTCGAATCGTTCATCCACGTCGAGATCGACCGCGTGTCCGAACCGGAGCGCATCGCCGCGCTCGAGAAGGAACTGCACCAGGTGCTCGGCGCGCTGCGTCGCGTCGTCGAAGACGAGCCGAAAATGCGCGCCGTCGCCGCGAGCCTGGCCGCCGAGCTGCCCGAGACCGCACCGGCCGCATTGAACGACGAGGCGCGCGAGGTGGCCGAGTTCCTCGCGTGGCTGTCGGAAAACCATTTCCTGTTCATGGGCTATTGCGACTACGACCTGGTGCGTCGCGACGGCAAGGACAGCCTGAAGATCGTGAAGAGCTCGGGCCTCGGCGTGCTGCGCGACCAGGGCGACAAGGAGTTCTCGGAAAGCTTCGAGGCGCTGCCGCAGACGCTGCGCGAGCGCGCCCACCTGCCGCAGCTGGTGGTGCTGAACAAGTCGCAGACCCGTTCGCAGCTTCACCGTCCGGCCCACCTCGATTTCGTCGGCGTCAAGCGCCTGAACGCGAAGGGCGAGGTGATCGGCGAGCGCCGCTTCCTCGGCCTCTACACCGTCGGCGCCTACCAGGTGCCGCCGAAGGACATCCCGATCCTGCGCCGCAAGGTCGACTACGTGATCAAGGCGTGCGACTACGTCGACAACAGTTACAAGGCCAAGACGCTGTCCTTCGTGCTGGAGAGCTACCCGCGCGACGAGTTGTTCGAGATCTCCCCCGAGACGCTGCAGCCGATCGCCGAGGGCATCGTCAACCTGCAGGAACGCCCGCGCGTGCGCCTGTTCCTGCGCACCGACCATTACCATCGCTACGTCAGCTGCCTGGTCTACGTGCCGCGCGACAGCTTCAGCACCGAGGTGAGGCTGAAGATCGAGAAAGTGCTGCTGCGCGCGTTCAACGGCACCGGCGCCGAGTTCGGCGTGCAGATCGGCGACGGCCTGCTCGCCCGCGTGCACTACATCATCCGCACCCCGTCGGCCAGCCTGCCCGACTTCAACGAGGACGAGGTCGAGGCTGAAATCGCCCGCGTCGTGCGCGGCTGGGCCGAAGAGCTGCACCAGCAGCTGGTCGAAGGCTACGGCGAGGAGCAGGGCAACCGCCTGTTCCACCGCTACCAGCAGGCGTTCCCGACCGCCTACCGCGAAGAGTTCGCGGTGAGGAGCGCGGTGCTCGACACCCAGCTGCTGGAAGCCGTGACCGAAGCGTCTCCGCTCGCGTTGAAGCTTTACCGCCCGCTGCACCGCGAGGCCGAAGCGATCAACCTGAAGCTGTTCCACGCCGGCGAGCCGCTGAACCTGTCGGCCAGCCTGCCGCTACTGGAGAACCTCGGCGTCGCGGTGCGCGACGAACATCCGTACAAGGTCGAACGCGCCGACGGCTCGGTGGTGTGGATCAGCGACTTCGGCCTCGAGGTTGGCCGAGGCGGCGACGCGATCGCGCGTCCCGAAGTCGAGACCGCGTTCCAGGAACTCTTGGCCCAGGTGTTCGCCGGCAAGGTCGAGAACGACGGCTTCAACAAGCTGGTGCTGCTCGGCGGCCTTAACTGGCGCGAAATCTCGCTGGCGCGTGCGCTGGCCAAGTACCTGCGCCAGGGCGGCCTGACCTTCAGCCAAGCCTACATCGAGCAGTGCCTCGGCAACTATCCGACGATCACCCGCACGCTGGTCGACCTGTTCCTCGCCCGCCTGCATCCGGTAGACGCCGACGAGGCGCGCGCCGAGGCGCTGCGCGGCCAGATCAAGCACGCGCTCGAATCGGTCGCCAATATCGATGAAGACCGCATCCTATCGGGCATGATGTCAGTGATCCTGGCGACGCGCCGCACCAACTTCTGGCAGAAGGACGCCGGCGGTGCGCTGAAGGCTTACATCGCGTTCAAGCTCGAATCGGGCAAGATCCCGTTCCTGCCGCAGCCGCGCCCGCTGTTCGAAATCTGGGTGTATAGCCCGCGCATCGAAGGCGTGCACCTGCGCGGCTCGAAAGTCGCCCGCGGCGGTCTGCGCTGGTCCGACCGGATGGAAGACTTCCGCACCGAGGTGCTCGGCCTCGTCAAGGCGCAGATGGTGAAGAACTCGGTGATCGTGCCGATGGGCTCGAAGGGCGGCTTCGTCTGCAAGCAGCTGCCGGCGCCTTCCGACCGCGAGGCCTTCATGGCCGAAGGCATCGCCTGCTACAAGACCTTCATCTCGGCGCTGCTCGACGTCACCGACAACCTGGTGAACGGCCAGATCGTGTCGCCGGTCGACGTGCGCCGCCTCGACGAGGACGACCCGTATCTGGTGGTCGCCGCCGACAAGGGCACCGCGACCTTCTCTGACATCGCCAACGGCGTGTCCGAGGCGTACGGCTTCTGGCTCGGCGACGCGTTCGCGTCGGGTGGTTCGGCCGGTTACGACCACAAGAAGATGGGCATCACCGCGCGCGGCGCGTGGGAGTCGGTCAAGCGCCACTTCCGCCACCTCGGCGTGAACTGCCAGCAGCAGGACTTCACCGTGGTCGGCATCGGCGACATGGCCGGCGATGTGTTCGGCAACGGCATGCTGCTGTCCGAGCATATTCGTCTCAAGGCCGCGTTCAACCACCTGCACATCTTCCTCGACCCGAACCCGAACGCGGCGACGAGCTTCGCCGAGCGCGCGCGCCTGTTCAACCTGCCGCGCTCGAGCTGGACCGACTACAACCGCGAGCTGATCTCGGAAGGCGGCGGCATCTTCGAGCGCTCGGCCAAGTCGATCCCGCTGTCGCCGCAAGTGCGCGAGTGGTTGAAGACCGACCGCGACAGCATGGCGCCGAACGAGCTGATGCACGAATTGCTGAAGGCCGAGGCCGACCTCTTGTACAACGGCGGCATCGGTACCTACGTGAAGGCGTCGGGCGAGAGCAACGCCGACGCGCGCGACCGCGCCAACGACGGCCTGCGCGTGAACGGCAACGAGCTGAACGTGAAGGTGCTGGCCGAAGGCGGCAACCTCGGTTGCACGCAGAAGGGCCGCATCGAGTATGCGCTGAAGGGCGGGCTGATCTGCAGCGACGCGATCGACAACTCGGCCGGTGTCGACTGCTCCGACCACGAGGTCAACATCAAGATCCTGCTCGGCGCGGTGATCCAGGCCGGCGACATGACGCTCAAGCAGCGCAACGAGCTCTTGGTCGAGATGACCGACGAGGTCGGCGAGCTGGTGCTGAGCAACAACTACCTGCAGACGCAGATCCTCGCGATCAACCACCAGAACGCGCCGGCGATGCTGTCGGTACACACGCGGATGATGACGGCGATGGAAAAGGCCGGCGAACTCAACCGCGAGCTCGAATACCTGCCGAACGAGGCGCAGCTGAACGAGCGGCGTCTGGCCAAGCTCGGCCTGACCAGCCCGGAGATGGCGGTGCTGCTGGCCTACAGCAAGATCACGCTCGACCAGGCGCTGCTCAAGTCCGAGCTGCCCGACGACGCCGACTTCCTGCCGGTGCTGGTGAACTACTTCCCGAAACCGCTGCAGGCGCGCTTCGGCGACCAGATGAAGTCACACCATCTGAAACGCGAGATCGTCGCCAACCAGCTGGCGAACCAGCTCGTCAACCGCATGGGCACCAGCTTCATCTTCCGCCTGAAGGAAGAGAACCCGCAGCCGGAAGCCGACATCACGCGCGCCTGGTGGGTGGCGAGCCGCGTGTTCGGCGCCGAGGCGATGTGGCGTCAGATCGAGTCGCTCGACAACAAGGTGCCGGCCAACCTGCAGGTCGAACTGATGGTGCGCGTGCGCACGCTGGTCGAGCGCATCACGCGCTGGATCCTGCGCTACCGCCGTCCGATCGGCTCGGTCAACGCGCAGATCGAGCACTACGCCGCCCGGGTGCAGGCGCTGATGGCCGAGCTGCCGGAGCTGGTGTCGGCCGACACCTACCCGGCGGTCGCCGCGCTCGAGGCGCGCTACCTGGCCGAAATGGGCCTGCCGCGTGACTTCGCGCGCCTGTTGGCCCGCCTCGAATTCGCGGTGCCGATGCTCGACATCATCGACTCCGGCGAAGGCAGCCCGATCGAGCTGACCGACCTCGCGTCGAACTACTACCTGCTCGGGCGCACCTTGCAGCTTGACTGGCTGCTCGAGGCGATCAACCGCCTGCCGCGCGACAACCGCTGGCAGTCGCTGGCCCGCTCGGCGCTGCGCGACGACCTGTACCGTCTGCAGAAGAAGCTGACCCGTCAGGCGATGCAGGACGCGCCGGCCGATTGCGCCGACGAGCACTGCTTCGCCGAAGCCTGGCTGGCGCGCCGCGCGTTGGATGTCGAGGCGTGTCAGCAGATGCTCGGCGAGTTCCAGTCCTTCGACGTGCTGGATCTGGCGATGCTGTCGGCCGGCCTGCGCGAGCTGAGCAACCACCTGTTGTCGTAAGTTCCTGGTCATCACTGGCAACTCCCTTCAGACCGGCTTAGGCCGGTCTCTTCTTTTGTGCCGGGGAAGCGGGGCAGGCGCCGAGGCATGAAAAAAAGCTCGGCCAACCCTTCTCAAGGTTGGCCGAGCTTTTGCCGGGACGGCGGGCTCAGTGGCGGCCGGTGCTGCCGAAGCCGCCTTCGCCGCGGTGCGACGCGTCGAAGTCGTCGACGATATTGAAGCCGACCTGCACCACCGGCACGATCACCATCTGCGCGATGCGCTCCAAAGGCGCGAGGCGGAAGGTGTCGTGGCCGCGGTTCCAGACCGACACGAACAGCTGGCCCTGGTAGTCCGAGTCGATCAGGCCGACCAGATTGCCGAGTACGATGCCGTGCTTGTGGCCGAGGCCCGAGCGCGGCAGGATCATCGCGGCGAGGCCGGGGTCGGCGATGTGGATCGCGATGCCGGTCGGCACCAGCACGGTCTGGCCCGGCTCGATCGCGATTTCGGTGTCGAGGGCGGCCTTCAGGTCGAGACCGGCCGAGCCGGCGGTCGCGTACTCGGGCAGATTGTCCTGCAGGCGAGCATCGAGGATTTTCAGGTCGACGGTCGGTTTCATGCTTGTCCTTGTTTGGTGTTGAGCTGTCGGGCGAGGTGGCGCACGATCGCGGCGGCGACCTCGTCCTTGTCCATGATCGGCAGCGGGTGTTGCCCGGCGTCGTCGAGCAGCACCACCTCGTTGGCGTCGCTGCCCATCGCCGTCTGCACCAGGTTGGCGACCAAGAGCGGCACGCCCTTCTTCTGGCGCTTGGCCTCGGCGAAGTCGACGAGGTTCTGGCTCTCGGCGGCGAAGCCGACGCAGAACGGGCCGCTAGGCAGCGCCGCGACGGCGGCGAGGATGTCGGGGTTTTCGGTAAGCTGTAGCGTCGGCGCCGCGCCCTGTTTCTTCAGCTTGTGCTCGGAACGGTTGGCGACGCGGTAGTCGGCGACCGCCGCGACGGCGATGAACACGTCGCTACCCGTTGCCCGTTCCAGCACCGCGTCGTGCATCTGTTGCGCGGTGGTGACGTCGATGCGCGTGACGCCGACCGGCGCCGCGAGCGCGGTCGGGCCGGAGACCAGGAGTACCTCGGCGCCGGCGTCGCGGCAGGCGCGCGCCAGCGCGTAGCCCATCTTGCCGCTGGAAATATTGGTGATGCCGCGCACCGGGTCGATCGGCTCGAAGGTCGGGCCGGCGGTGATCAGCACCTTCTTGCCGGCGAGCGACTTGTCGGCGAACACGCCGTCGATCAGCTCCGCGATCTGTTCGGGTTCGAGCATCCGTCCTGGGCCGACCTCGCCGCAGGCCTGCGCACCCGAGGCCGGGCCGAAGACGGTCACACCGTCGGCGACGAGTTGCGCGAGGTTGCGCTGGTTGGGCGGGTTGTCCCACATCTGGCGGTTCATCGCCGGCGCGACCGCGAGTGGGCAGGTGCGCGCGGCGGCGAGCGTCGAGATCAGGTCGTCGCAGGCGCCGTGCGCGATCTTGAACAGCGTGTCGGCGGTGGCCGGCGCGATCAGGAACAGGTCGGCGCGGCGCGACAGGTCGATATGCGCCATCGCGCCCGCCGGGCGGCTGTCCCACAGGTCGGTGTAGACGGCGTGGCCGGACAGCGCCTGGAAGGTCGCCGGCGTGACGAAGCGGGTTGCGGCTTCGCTCATCACCACCTCGACGTGGTGGCCGGCCTTGACCAGCAAGCGGGTCAGCTCGGCCGACTTGTAGGCGGCGACGCCGCCGGTGACGCCCAACAGGATGCGGCGGGTCGGCATGGTCGTCTCCTTCATCGATACAAAGCAAAACGCCAAGTTTAGCCGATTTGCCGCCCGCCGGTCGCGCCCGGGCGTGGCGGGGCAGGGTTCTCCCGGTTATGCAAATGGCGTTATTGTTGAGTCCGGCTAGCGGTGCTATAGCACAACAAGGGGGAAGACCATGTCGATTGCGCACTGGCCGGAAAATGAGCGTCCGCGTGAAAAACTGCTGGCGCGCGGCGCCGGCGCGCTGTCGGACGCCGAATTGTTGGCGATCCTGCTCAGGACCGGCGTCAAGGGCCAGACGGCGCTCGACGTCGGTCGCAGCCTGCTCGGCCGTTTTGGGTCCTTGTCGGCGCTGTTCGCCGCCGACGCCGAGACGGTCGCCGGCATGCCGGGCCTCGGGGTGGCCAAGTACACGCAGCTGGCCGCCGCGCGCGAACTGGCGCGGCGCAGCCTCGCCGAGGAAATGCGGCTGGTGGACGCGCTGACCAGCCCGCAGGCGGTGATCGATTATTTACGCTTGTCGATCGGCCACAAGCCGATCGAGGTGTTCGTCGCGCTCTACCTGTCGGCACAAAATCGCGTGCTCGCGGTCGAAGAAGTTAGTCAGGGCACGGTGAACGAAACGCGCGTCTACCCGCGCGAAATCGTCAAGCGGGCGCTGGTGCACAACGCGGCGGCGGTGATCGTCGCGCACAACCACCCTTCTGGGGTGGCCGAGCCATCGGCGGCCGACCGGATGCTGACGTCGACGCTGAAAGCTGCGCTGGAACTTGTGGAGATACGTTTGCTGGATCATCTTGTCATCAGCGCCGCAGAGGCCAGTTCGCTGGCCGAGCGCGGCTGGCTGTAGCGCCCTTTCGAGTGGTGCGCCGGTTCGCCTGACAGTGTGGACCCGCGTCAGCCGGGAGTCGGATGGAACTGTCTCGTTGTGGATGTGCTGCGTGCACGGACAAGGAGGACATGATGAACATCCTGCGTTTGCTGAACCGGTCCGACTACATCCAGGTGAACAACCAGTTTGTCGTCCCCGATTTCCTGTACGCCTCGGAAGACTATGCCGACGACGACGACGTGGCGCTGCAGGCGCAGGTCGACGGCCAACTGCTCGAGTTGACCGTGGGTGAGCTGGAAGAGGCCGACCCGCTGCCGGACGGCGGCTTCTGGGTCGACGGCGTCGGCTACCTGCGCTTCCTGAGTCGTGAAGGACTGCACTGAGCGCGGAGGCGGTCGATGAGGCTATCCACACGCTTGCGAGGCACCGGGCGGGGTACGCCCGGTGCCGATCCTTGTCCTCACCAAGCCGCCGCGTGAATGCGGCGGCGTCCATTTGGCGGTAACAATCGGCCAACCTTGCAAGGTTGGCCGAGCTTTTTCATGCGGTAGGCTCAGCCAAAGCCGCGCGCGGCGAGCGCCTGGTAGGCGAGTGCGGCGGTGATCGCGTCGTTGAGCGCGTCGTGGCGCGCTAGCGCCGGCACCTTCAGGTCGGCGAGCAGCGGCGCCCAGCTCAGGTCGACGTGAGCCCCGGGGTGCTGCCTGGTCTTGTAGTCGTAGTAGCGCGCGGAAATCTCGATCGCCCGGTTGGGCAGGCCGATGCCGATCAGCGGCCTCAGGTAACGCCCGAGCACCGCGAGGTCGTATTCGAGGTAGTAGCCGACCAGCGGCCGGCCGCCGACGAAATCGAGCAGTGCGGCGAGCGCCTTGGCGGGCGCGACGCCGTGCTCGACGTCGCGCGGCCTCAGGCCGTGGATCTTCACGCTGTCGGCTTTCGGCGGCCGGCGTTCGGGCCGCACCAGGGTCGAGAACGCCGAACTCGTCAGCACGCGGTGGCCGACGATCTTCACCGCGGCGATCGACAGGAGTTCGGCCCGATCGGCATCGAGACTGGTGGTTTCGCAGTCCAGGCTGACGAGTTCGCCTGCCACTTCGTCGAACAGGAAGGCGTAGCGCGGGTCGCTCAGCTTCTTGCGCAGCCAGCGGCGCCGGATCGCCGCGAGCATCACAACGCCCCCAGCTGGTAGTGGTGGCGCAGTTGCGTCTTGAAGCGGCGCACCACCGCGAGGGCGTCTTTCAACAGGTCGCGCTCGAGCGTGTTCAGCCTGGCCGGCACCACCTGGTTGCCGGGCGCCGCGCCGGCGTCTATCGCGGCCAGCCCGGTCTTGAGCCTCAGCGTCATCAGGAAGGCGAGCGCCTCGGCCGCGTCGCGGGCGAGTTCACGGCCGAGGACGCCGTGCTCGGCCAGGCGCTCCAGCCGTTCGAAGGTGTTGGTTTCGGCGACGCCGTATTCGAGCGCCAGCGCGCGGCAGCCGTGCACGACGGCGAAGATGCCGCTCTTTTTCAGGTCGAGCGGCGTGTTGTCCTGCAACAGCTGGGCGATCAGGCCCGGCGTGTCGAACCGGTCGAGTGCGTGCGCGAAGCGCGACCGGAAGGCGTCATCGTCCTGCAGCCGATCGGCCAGATAGCGCTTGAGCTCGGCCAAGCTTGCGGCGTCGCCGGCGACCGCCTCGGCGTCGAGGAAGATCGCCAGCTGCATCAGCGCATCGCCCGTCGGCTGCGCCACCCAGCGGTATAGCCGGTCGCGCCATTGGGCCGGCGTGCCGCGCCAGTCGGGATTGTTCACCATCACCCGCCCCGGGCAGGGCGGGTAGCCAAAGCGCGCCAGCGCCGCGGAAAACGCGTCGGCGGCGCGCGCGGCGACGGCCGGATCGACGCTGTCGGTGTGGATCAGCGCGTTGTCCTGGTCGGTCTTCAGGATCTGTTCGCCGCGTCCCTCCGACCCCATCACGATCAGACAGCTACCGCTGCGCACCTCGGGCGGGGCGACCAGCTGCCAGGTGCGCGCGAACAGACGCGCGTTGAGCGCCTGGACCAGCCGTGCCAGCTGCGGCGCCTTGACGCCGTGACCGTGCAGCTGGGCGATCAGCCGGGTGATCTGGCCGGCGACGTCGCTCAGCGCGTCGAGCGAGCCCGCGCGGTCGATGCGCTCGGCGATCAGGTGCGAATGGGTCGAGAAGTAGGACAGCAGGTCGACCTGTTCGAGCACGCCGGCCGGCTTGCCGCCGTCCAGCACCACGACGCGGCGGATGTCGTGGCGCGTCATGGTCAGCAGCGCGTCGAACAGGTAGCCGTCGATGTCGACGCTGATCAGGTCGAAGCGCGTCAGCGCCAAGAGCGGGGTGTCGCCCGGGACCGCGTCGAGGACGATGTCGCGAAAGTCGCTGCTGGTGAAGATGCCGACCGTGTCGCCGTGCCGGACCAGTACCGAGTGGACCTGGCGCGTCTTCATGGTGCGTGCCGCGTCGACGAGGGTGTCGGCCGCGTCGAGGAAGACCGGCTGACGGACACCCAGTTCGCGCACCGTGGCGGTGAGCAAGGTCTGCATCTCGCGCCGCCCGGCGCGCTCGGCCAACCTTTCGAGCTTTTCCGACACGCTGGCAAAGAAGAACGCCCCGAAGTGCGGGTTGGACTCGGTCAGCGCCAGCACCGTCTCGCGCGGCAGCGCGTGCGCCAGCGCCTCTTCGTGGCAGACGAAGCGGTGGCGCGTGGCGCCGCTCACCAGCGCGCGCGCGTCGAAGGCATCGCCGGCCTGGTAGACGGCGATTACCTCGTCGCCGGCCATCTCGCGCACCTTGCCCTTGATCAGTACGTAGAGCGTGTCGACCGGGGAATCCGGGCCGAGGATCTCGGCGTCGTCGGCGAAGTAGGCGAGGTCGGCGGCCGCTTCGAGCCGTTCGCGCTCGGCGCCGGGCAGGACGTCGAACGGCGAACCCGACAGCGCGAAGCCATGACTCACGGCACGCCCCTTTCGATCGCCGCGATCGCGGCTTCCAGCGTGGTGACCAGCGTGTCGACGTGGGCGCGCGTGGTGGCCGGTGCGCACAGCATCATGTTGTGGAAGGGCGTGATCGCGACGCCGCGGTTGAGCAGGAACAGGTGCAGCGCGTGCTCGAGTTCGGGGTCCATCGCCGCCTCGGCCTCGCGGCCGTCGACGGGCGGCGACACGGCGAACTGGAACTCGCAGCGCGCGCCGATCTGCGTGACGCACCACGGCAGGTGGTGCAGGGCGAACAGCTCGGACAGCCGGTGGCCGAGATAGGACGCGGTGCCGGTCATGTGCTGGTAGGCGGCGTCGGTGGCGACCGCTTCGAGGTTGGCGCGCAGCGCCGCCAGCGAGAACAGGTTGGCCGACAGCGTGGTGCCGAGGCCCGAGTGCCCCGGCTCTTTCCTGGCGAGGTAGGCCTCGGCCAGGATGGCGACGGCCGCGCTCATGCCGTAGACCGCGACCGGCAGCCCGCCGGCGATCGCCTTGCCGACGGTCAGCAGGTCGGGGGCGATGCCGGCCTGCCGGCCCCAGCCGCCCGGCGCGCTCGACAGCGTGTGCGTCTCGTCGAGGATGAGTAACGAGCCGTAGCGGCGCGTCAGCTCGCGCACGCCGTCGAGAAAGCCCGGCTGCGGCAGCACCATGCCGCAGTTGGTCAGCGCCGGTTCGGTGAGCACGCAGGCGACGTCGCGACTCGACAGCGCCGCCTCGAGCGCGGCCAGATCGTTGAATTCGACCGCGACGGTGTGGCGGGTCAGGTCGACCTGCTGGCCGATCAGCCCCGGGCGGTGCACCGCGCGGCCGTTCTTGAGCTTGACGAAGGTGTCGTCGACGGTGCCGTGGTAGCAGCCATTGAAGACCAGCACCTGGCTGCGGCCGGTCAGCGCGCGCGCCCAGCGGATCGCCGCGCGGTTGGCGTCGGTCGCGGTGGCAGTCAGCTGCCAGACCGGCAGGCCGAAGCGCTCGGCCAACAGTCGCCCGACGACGGGCGCGTCGGGCGACGGCAGCATCGACGTCAGCCCGCGACCCGCGGCGGCGGCGAGCGCCTCGGCGACCGGTGCCGGGCTGTGGCCAAACATCGCGCCGGTGTCGCCGAGGCAGAAGTCGGTGTAGCGGTGGCCATCGGCATCGGTCAGCGTCACGCCCTGGGCTTTTTCGACGAACAGCGGGAACGGCGTGCCCCAGTCGCTCATCCAGTGCATCGGCACGCCGGCGAGAAAGTGGCCACGACTCTCTTCTGCGAGGCGTTGCGATGCCGGATGCGTGTCGGCGAAACGCTGGCGCTCGGCCGCGGTGACGGCGTGGATGGCGTTGCGGTCGAGGGGCATGGCGTCTCCTTGAGTTTGCGCGGCGAGGATGAGGAGCCGCGTCAGCGGCCCTGCTGCGGTCGGATCAGGTCGTCGAGCTTGAAGCCGAGTTCGCGCGCGCGGTTCAGCGCGGCGGTTTCGAGTTCGGCATCGAGCTGCGGCGTGCGCGACAAGAGCCACAGGTAGTCGCGGCCGGGCTCGCCGACCAGCGCGGCGCGGTAGTCGTCGTCGAGCCACAGCACCCAGTACGGCGCGGTGAACGGCCAGAAGAAGCTGACCTCGAGCTTGGCGTTGCCGCTGTCGGGCACCACGCGGGCCTTGCCGCGCGCGAGCACCTCCTCGCCGTCCTCGTTCAGGCAGCGGTTCTCCACCCTCAGCGTATCGTCCGACTTGATCGTGTAGGTGGCGGTGACGTCGCGCACGCAGTGGCGCTCGAAATACATCGGTTTTCTGGCGATTTCGTACCAGGTGCCGGCGTAGCGGTTCAGGTCGACGGCGGGAACGGTGGTCGGCGGCACGGCGGCGTGCGCGGCGCCGACGGCCAACAGCAGGACAAGGAGGAGGAACAGGTGTTGCGCTCGCATCGTCGTCTCCTTGCCGCTGGGTCTCAACTGCAGTACAGAGGCTGGCCGTCCTTGAACAGGATCAGTTGCTGCGGCTCGATCCGCGTCCAGTGCTCGTTGTCGGTGAGCGGCTGGGTGGCGATCACCGCGACGCGGTCGTCGGGCTTGGTGACGTTGGCGAAGTCGACCGTCACGTCCTCGTCCAGCAGGTGGGCGGTGGTGAACGGCGCCTTGCGCACGAGGTAGTGCAGATGGGTCGAGCAGTGCGCGAACAGGAACTCGCCGTTGCTCAGCATGAAGTTGAAGATGCCGTGCGCGCGGATGGACTCGGCCAGGCTTTGCACTTCTTCCCACAGTTCGTGCAGCGGCGGCGGCGCGTCCCAGCGCTGGCGCAGGCTTTCCAAGATCGCGCAGAACGCCGCTTCCGAATCGGTGCTGCCGACCGGCCGGAAGTACTGGCCCGCTTGCGGCTGATAGTCCTTAAGGTCGCCGTTGTGCGCGAAGATCCAGTACTGCCCCCACATTTCGCGGATGAACGGGTGGGTGTTCGCCAGACCGACCGGGCCGACCGTCGCCTTGCGGATGTGCGCGATCACGTTTTCCGACTTGATCGGATACGCGCGCACCAGCGCGGCGACCGGCGAATCGGCCGACGGCTTGTCGTCGAGGAACAAGCGGCAACCGCGCCCCTCGAAGAAGGCGATGCCCCAGCCGTCGGCGTGGTGGTCGGTAAGCCCGCCGCGGCGGTGGAAACCCTCGAACGAGAACAGGATGTCGGTCGGGGTATTGCAGTTCATCCCCAATAACTGGCACATGCTGAAACGGCTCCCGTGCTTGTTTTTTTGAGACTGTGCCTTATCTTAGCGTTTTTGTTTCAACAGGGTGAGACGCGTATGACGACCATCGTGGTGGTGCGCAAGGGCGACGAGGTCGCGATCGCGGCCGACAGCCAGACCACCTTCGGCGACGACCACAAGTTGCTGTCGGGCTACGACCGCTTTCACGACAAGATCTTCAAGCTCGGCGACAGCCTGCTGGCGATCTCCGGCGCGGCCGCGCACGACCTGGTGCTGCAGAACGCGCTCAAGGCGCAGAAGACCCGCGACCTGACCAACCGGCAAGGCATCTTCGATACCTTCCGCAAGCTGCACCCCAAGCTCAAGGACGCGTTCTACATGCGCCCGGAAGAGGAAGAGGAAGACCCGTACGAGTCGAGCCGGATGATGGTGCTGATCGCCAACCCGCACGGCATCTTCGGCGTCTACCCCTTGCGCGAGGTGTACGACTTCTCGCGCTTCTGGGCGATCGGCTCCGGGCGACAGTTCGCGATGGGCGCGATGTACGCCGCCTACGACAGCGAGCTCACCGCGCGCCAGATCGCCGAACTCGGCGTGAAGGCCGGCGCCGAATTCGACGTGTCGAGCAGCCTGCCGATGACCGTCTACACCCTGACTCTCGCAAAGGAATCCTGACCCATGGACCAGAAAGACACGCTGCAACGCTTCCTGTTCGACGGCGCCCCGGTGCGCGGCGCGCTGGTTCGCCTCGACGACACCTGGCAACAGGTGCTGAGCCGCCGCGCCTACCCGGCGCCGGTCGCGCGCGTGCTCGGCGAGATGATGGCCGCCAGCCAGCTCTTGTCGGCCAACCTTAAGTTCGACGGCACGCTGATCATGCAGCTGCAGGGCCATGGCCCGCTGCGCCTGGCGGTGGTCGAAGCCGGCCACGACCGTAGCGAGCGCGCCACCGCCAAGGTGCAGGGCGACATCGACGAGACCATGAGCCTCGCCGAGCTGATCGGCGAAGGCGGCCGCTTTGTGATCACGCTCGAACCGAAACAGGGCGAGCCGTGGCAGGGCATCGTCGCGCTCGAGGGCGACACCCTGGCCGAGATGCTGATGCACTACATGAGCCGCTCCGAGCAGCTCGACACCCGCCTGCAGCTGGCGTCCGACGGCGAAACCGCCGCCGGCCTGCTGCTGCAGCGCCTGCCCGACGGCCACGGCGACGCCGACGGCTGGCCGCGCGCGGTGGCGCTGGCCGACACGCTTTCGAGCGAGGAACTGCTGACGCTCGCGCCGACCGATATCCTGCACCGTCTCTACCACGAGGAAACCGTGCGCGTGTTCGAGCCGGAGCCGACCGCCTTCGCGTGCAACTGCAGCCGCGACCGCGTCGGCGACATGCTGAAGATGCTAGGCGGCGAGGAAGTCGGCGACATCGTGCTCGAACAGGGCAGCGTCGAGATCGCGTGCGACTTCTGCAATCAGCGCTACGTGTTCGACGAGGACGACGTGAACGAGCTGTTCGAGTTCGACGTGGTGGACGCGGTGCGCAACGTGCGGCACTGAGTGGTCTTCATCGCACGAAAAAGCTCGGCCAACCTTGAAAGGTTGGCCGAGCTTTTTTTGCTATCGGTCGGAGACATTCAGTTCCAGCATTGGGCGGCCGTCAGGGTGGTGGTACCACTGACATTTTTTTGACCGAGCTGGTTCAGCGTGAGCGTGCCGCAGGCATCGCCGTCCATCGGGCCGCCAGTGACCGGGGTGGCGCTGAGCGTGAAAGTGCTGCTGGCGAGTGTCGTCGCGCTGATCTGATATTTGGCGGTGCCGTCGCGCGGGGACTGGTCGATCAGCATCGCCGAGGTCGCGCTAGCCGTGGTGGTCTGGTCGTATCGGTTGGCCTCGGTGAAGTTGCGCTCGAGAAACTGCGCGTTTTCCAGCAGGATCGCCTTCGCGTCGGCACGCGCCGTGCGCCGCACATAGTCCTGGTAAGCGGGTAGCGCGATCGACGCGAGGATGCCGACGATGGCGACGACGATCATCAGTTCGATCAGCGTGAAGCCGCGAAGAAAGCTTTTCATGGGTTATGCCCTTCTACAGAATTTCCTGCCAGTAAACCCGGACCTTACGGGGCGGGCGGTTCTTTTCCACGGCCCGCCCGCCCGAGGTGCCGGAGAGCACCTTGAGGTCGCGCTTGAGGTCGCCGCCCTCCAGCCAGACGGGGGCCTTGGTCATCCCCACCGTCGACTTCAGGCCGGTCACCACGCGGTTTTCGTGCTTGTCGGCGTCGTCGAAAAGGTTGTTGTTGTCGAGGTCGAACACCGACAGGGTGGTGGCGGCGCCGGACAGGCTGCCCACTTCCATCAGCCAGCTCTCGCCGCCGGGCACGCACGGGTCGGTGGAGGGAATCTGGGTCACGAAGAGGACGCGGTCGTACTTGAGCAGGGCGGGGGAGACGACCCGTTCTCCCTTGGGGGTGGATGAGGGCGAGACCAGATCTATATACCAGCCCCGTTGGCTCGACCAGTCCACCGTATGGCTGCTGGTCAGTCGCACGTCGCGATTGAAAGCCTTGCCCTCGAAGTCGATGGTTTGCGCCTTGAGGTTGTTGCGCGTCACCGTTCCCGCGACCCCATTGTCCCGGAGCGCGTAGAAACTTTGCACTTCGGTGTTCTGCGGGTCGGTGCTGGTCAGGTAACGTCCGGTCCCGAAATAGACCAGCATCCCGCCCTGCGGGTGGGCGCCGAGCTTGGGCTGCGAGGTGATCGGCTGGACCTGGTCGCTGCCGTTCTTGGCGCTGAACAGGGGGTTGCCGCCGTTGCCGACTGCCCAGTTGCTGTCAGAGTTGGACGACAGGTCGAATTTCCACAGCTTGCCCTGCAGGTCGCCGGCGTAGACCGCGTCGACGATCTTGTCGCCGTTGGCGTCGTGCAGTACCGGCGTGGACAAGCCGTTGGCGGTACTGTTGCCGGCCGGAATCTTCTTGATCAGGCTGCCGTCGGCGAGGTTCACGATATAGAGGAAGGCCTTGTCGGATGCGCTGTTGTAACCGTTCCCGAAGACCGCCGCCCATTGACCGTTGTTGAGGCGGGCGATTTGCGGCTGGCTGTACGTATAACCGAGATCGGTCGCATCGCTGTATTCCCATAGCACCTTGCCGGCGCCGAAGTTGTCCGGGTCGGTGACGTCCAGCGCGTAGACCGACTTGCCGCCAGCGCCCAGGCCGCCGACCAGCACGGTTTTCCAGGCATTCGACAGGTAGGCGTCGCCCACGTTGGGTGCACCATCTACCGTATAGGTGTGAGTGTAGGCCGGGCTGGTCAGTTGGCTGAGCCGGCCGTAGACGCCGGCCGGGACGTAGGCGAACTGCTCGACACCGGATTTGGCATGGCCGGTGTCGGCCCGGAATGCATGCAGCATGCCGTCGTTGGCGCCGACGTAGACCACGGGGGTACGGGTCTTTTTTGCATTGACGAAAGTCCGGTAGCTGCCGGCCTCGCTCTCGGCAGCGCTGCCGGTATAGCCGTCGTCCTGGTCCTTTACGTAGATCGGGTCGGAATTGACGATGTCGCCGAGGACCGATGCTTTGCGATCGCGGAAGACGCCGCCGCTGAAACGCTGTTCCTTGCTGGCGTCGCCGCGCAGCCAGTCGAGGCGGGCGGTGCATTGGTTATCGACGACGCCGCTGCTGTCGGTGTCGAGCGCGAGCTTCTGGGTCTCGCTCAGGTCGCTGCTGCAATTCTTGAACTCTTTGCCCTGGCTACCGTCGTAGGTGAAAACCTTGCGGCCGCTGGTGGGAATCAGCTTGGCGGCGTCCCACTGGGCGTCGCCGATGCCGTCCCCCTCTATCGGAAACGCCTGCAGTTGGCCGTGCCAGTCGCGGCTGTCAAAACCCGCCTGGTAGACAAGGGTCCCCGTCTGCAGGCTGGTGGAGTTGGCGGCGAGTGCGGCGGCAGACGGGTTGGCGTTGAGGATGGAGGTGACCGCCGAGCGGAACGCCTTGACCATGGCGTCGGGCTCTTCGACGCTGAAGAATTGGCCGCGGCTGTTGATCGCGGCGTGCCACAGGTCGTAGACATGGCCGACCGGCTCGAGGTTGTTCACCGGGTTTTCGTCGATCGGCGGCCAGTTTTTGTCATCCTTTTTAATCTTGTCGTAATCGCCGGCGTAGGTGGAGCCCCCCCAAACCGGGTCGCTCAGCGTGCTGGTCAAGCCGAGGCCGATGGTGAAGTTGACCAGATGCTGCCAGCTGGCCGGATCGTTTTTCGGGTCCCAGTACTGAGCCGCTGCATCGTCGGAACGGGCGGCGACATACGGCTGGACATTGTTGTCGAGGTCGGTCCGCAGGTCGGTGGCCCAGTACTTGAAAGCGATGTCGGCGAGGCTGTTGCTGTTGCCGTCCTTGAACGGAGGCTTGTCCGCTGGAAAGGCCGTGCTATCCGGCAGGTTGCGAGCGGTGCTGTCGAGGTTGCCGCCGTAATCGACGTTGTTGTTGCCGTTCCACAAGCCATCGGTGAACAGGATGTGGAAGTTCTTGCGGCAGCTCAGCTCGGTGCCTTTGCTGACGTAAGGATCCTCAGCATAGGGGGTGGCGGGGTCGGTGCCGCCGGTGCTGATCGAGAAATAGTCGCCGACCTTCTTGAGCGCGCCGCGCAAGGGCGTGGACGAGCCTACGTCGAAACGCTGGAGCCAGTTGTAGAAGTTGCTGCGGTGGGAGGTGGTGAGCTTGCGCAGCCGGTTTTCGCGGTCGACGTCGTCGTAGCCTTTGCAGGTCGTGCCGAAGCTGTCGCAGCCGCCGTTGTTGAGCGTCTGCCAGCCGAGGCGCACTTCTTGATCGTCGATATCGGTCACGGCGCTCATGGCGGCCGACATCATCGAAAGGGCGCGCGTGCGGTGGAAAGAGTACCAGTTCGCGAAGTTCTGCTTTTTCTGTTCGGCGCTGTCCCCCTTGGCGATGTCGTCGCTTGAGCCGACATCGATCTTGATATAGCAGTACTCGACTTCCTTGTCGTCGGTACAGTTGTCCGGCTTCGCTTGGCCTTTTTTCTGGCTGTAGAACAGGTAGTAATAAGCCGGCACGCCGGAGGTCGTCCTGTCGACGCCCCCACTCTCGAAATCCGCAGCAGGGTTTTCTACCAGCCAGCATTGCGGCGAGGCCGGTTTGTCCTCGCTCAGGTATTGGCTGCACTGGCCGCTGCCGTTGTAGTACTGGAATGTGACTTTGTAGTTGCTGCCCAGGTCTACCGTGCCGGCTGCGCTGTTGAAGCCGTCCAACAGCGCATTGTTAAAGCTCGTACTGTAGCCGACGCCGTCGCGACGCGTCGGAACGGTGTAAGTCACCGCGGGGTTGTAGTACATCGGGTTGTAGTAGCTCGCCTTGAAGCGCTTGCCGTTCCCCTTGCCCTGGTCGTTCCTGATCGTGTCCGGCGTGTAGGCGCGGGCCATGCTGCCCGAGTCGTCGAGGGTGAGGATCAGGTTGGGGGCCACGCTGGTGGTGAGAAACAGCGGGGCGTTCGCCAGCGAGATGGCCGCTGTGGCGGGCTGACCGGCGAGGCAGAGCGCAAGCCCCGATGCCCAGACCGGGTGCTGCCGATGGAAGAGGATTTTGAGCTTCATGGTCGGTTCCCGAATCAGGGTTCGTAGCGGTACATCGCCTGCAGGATGACGACGGCGCCGCTGTCTTTGCCGACGCCGCGCGCGGTGACGCGGTAGTAGTCGGTGAGGCCGGCACTCGGCATTTTTTCCACCACGTAACGCGGCTGGGCGGCGGCCTGGTCCAGGTCTTGCGAGGGGGTGCGGTACTGGCCATCGGTAGACCAGTAGCTTGCGCTCTGCCAATAAGCCAGGTCGTTGGCGTGGTAGAAGCAGTCGGTAGCCGGCTGGGGTGAACTGCTTTGGGTGCAGTTGACCAGGCCGTTGCGGATTTGATTCGGCGTCGCCGGGACCTGGCTGCGCCAGGCAGTCAGGGTGTCTTCGGCATCCTTCAGCGCTTTTTCGGCGGCCTGGAAGGCGAGGTCGCGGTTGCGCGTGTTGCCGCCCATGCGCTCCTGGATCGAGCTGTTGTACGCGGCAGACGCGCCGAGCAGCGCGATGATGGCGAGGAAGACCAGCGCCACCAGCAGCGTGACGCCGCGCTGCCGGCGTCTCCCGTGGACTCTCTCATGACGACGCGGCTTCATAGCCTGTTCCTTATCGCGATGGTCGTGGTGAAGACCCGCCTGAGGCGCCGGTCGCCCGGCGTGGTCGCCGTGCCGTTGAAGGTGTAGCGCTGGGGCGTCGAGGTGACCGATTCGTCCTGGCGCGACACCATCAACAGCTGGATGCGCACGCTCAATACCCGCTGCCAGTCATCGCTGGTGTTCGCCCCCGGTGCGGTGGCCGTCACCTGGTCGGCGGTCACGTAGCTGTCCACCACACCGTCCGGCGTGGCCGAGGTGTCGACCCCGTACCGGATCTGCATGTTTTCGACGCCTTCGGCCAGTTCCTCGGCGACGGTCGTGGCGTTGCCGTTGCTGTGCGTGAGGCGGCGGCGGAAGAGGGCGGGTTCGCCGGTGTCGCTGGTGCCGACGTAGTAGGTGATGCCGCTCAGGCGCAGGATTTGCGACCCCGGCGAGAAGGGATAGGGGTTGCCAAGGGTGGTGCATTCAACGGGGCTACCGAACCCCTTGGTGCAGTTGCCGGGAGAGGTCGTATTGCCGGTGTTGTGGTTGACGGTGCGGTTGGTGTCATTGTTGTTGCTTCTGGTCATCTGGAACACCGCAGCGTGGCTGCAGTCGGTCACGACCAGGATTTCTCCCTGCTTGAGGTCGTGGTCGTCCTTGAGTTGAAACTGCGCCGAGGTCGGATTGTGGCTGTCTACCCGGTATTCGCGGCTGTTGTCGGCCCGCAGGATGGTGAGGGCATCTCCGCGCAGCACCGCCGGGTTGCTGATGGCAGGAAACGTGCTGACGCCTGCTTCGTAGCCGATCAGCGGTTGGTCGAACAGGTCCCACGCGCCGGGGTTGTTCAGCACGTTGGCCCGGCTGGTGCTCGAGCAGCCGGTGAAGCCCGCCATACGGACGTCGTAAGTCAGCGTGTCGAAGGCGAAGCGGGCGTTTTCCTGCAGGCGGGACGAGATATCGAGCGACTGGAAGGCCTTGCGGCTGGCCAGATACGTATAGCCGAAGGTCGCGACCAGCACCATGCCCAGCGTGATGGCGACCATCAGTTCGATCAGGGTGACGCCGCGCTGAAGGCGGCGCCCAGGCTGTGCTGGTTTCATCTTAGAAGGTGGTCTGGGTCGTAAAGGTGGTGGGGGTGCCGTCGCGTCGCTCGTTCCAGCGGAGGGTGATGGTCACGGCGCTGTTTCCATCGACGGTGATAGACCCGTCGCCGCCGGGCAGCGCCTGGCCGAGGTTCTGCTTCCATTCGGCCAGATCGTCTCCTGCGACGCTGCCTCCGGCGGGAACGCTGCCGATCACGGTGTTGTAGGAGCCTTTTTTCGCCGCGGCACGGTTGACGCGCATCCGTTCTACGGCATCGTGGGTCAGGATGGTCGCCTGGCTGCGCAGATAGGCGCTGTGCGTATTTGCCAGCGAACGGGCGTGCAGTCCGGCAAAACCGAGCAGGCCGAGTCCCAGCACCAGGATGGCGACGAGGATCTCCATCATGGTGCTGCCTCTTGTCTTGGCGCGAAGCGGCGGCGGCATTTTCATCAGCAGTCTCCCTTGGCGATGTGGGTGCGCCCCACTGCGTTGACGAGCACGCGGCGCTGGATGCCTCCGGTGCAGATGTTCAGGCTGGCGCTGGGGACGGCACCGTCGCTGCCTCGGCTCTCCCCTCTGGGCAGGAAGCTCAGGTAGTTGGCGACGTTGCCGCCCGCGCTGACATTCGTTTCGCCTATCCCGCTCGGCTGCACGACTTTGATCCGGACGTCGTTACCGTCTACCGTGCCGCGCGTGCCGTTGTCGACAAACACCAACCAGCCGTCCCGCCAGGCGGCGCCGGCCGCGCAGTTGGTATTGGCGGCGTTCGGATTGGCCGTCTTGCAGACCGTCACCGTTTGGCCGCGCTTGATCGCCTCGGAGCGGGCCAGGTTGAGGCTGCCGACCAGCGCATTGCTCAGCCCCGCGGCGCGGCTGGAGGCCATGGTCTGGTTGAACGCCGGGGCGGCCACCGCGACCAGGATGGCGAGCACCGACAGCGTGATCATTAGCTCCAGCAGGGTGAAGCCGCGCTGATGGCGTAGGAGGGGGCTTGTCATCGTGGGTAGAGAGTTGGGTGGGCTATCCGCCATGGCTTGTTAAGGTTACAAAAGTTCTGGTTTTTTTATAGTAATTTTTACATATATTGGGAGTTCGAACCGATAATTTTGACGACTTCATATCCCAATGGCAATAGCTTCGAGGGAAGGGACGGCTGTCGGCACTTTTAAAGGACCGGGTGTTGCCGGATGGCCGTGAAGAACAAAAAAAGACCCCGGCTTGCGGCCGGGGTGTAAAGGACAGAACACGGAGAAGCACTACACCAGAGAAAACTTACCGATAGCGGAACGCCGCGCGTTTGACGTTGCACAAGAGTTCGTAGGCGATGGTGCCGGCATGCGCGGCGACCTCGTTCACCGATACGGTGTCGCCCCACAGTTCGACTTCGCTGCCGACGCCGGCTTCCGGCAGGTCGGTGAGGTCGATCATCAGCATGTCCATCGACACGCGGCCGATGATGCGTGTGCGCTGGCCGTTGATCGCGACCGGGCTGCCGGTGGAGGCCAGCCGCGGGTAGCCGTCGGCGTAGCCGCAGGCGACGACGCCGACGCGCGTCGCGCGCGGCGTGTGGAAGCTGGCGCCGTAGCCGACCGGCTCCCCTTCGGCCAGTTCGCGCACGGCGAACACCTTGGACTTGAGCTGCATCACCGGCTTGAGGTCGATGGCAGGCGAATCGGCCGGCATCGGGCTCGCGCCGTACAGCATGATGCCGGCGCGGCCCCAGCCGGCGCGCGCGGCCGGCCAGCCGATCAGGCCGGCCGAGTTGGCGAGGCTGATATCGCCCTTGAGCCCCTCGACCGCGTTCTGGAACACGGCGATCTGATCGGCGGTGGCTTGATTGCCCGGTTCGTCGGCGCGTGCGAAGTGGCTCATCATCGTGATCGATTCCACCTTGCCGCAGGCCTGCAGGCGCCGGTGCGCGGCGCGGTATTCGGAAGGTGCGAAGCCGGCGCGGTGCATGCCCGAATCCATCTTCAGCCACACCTTGTAAGGCGTCTTCGGCTCGGCCGCCTCGATCATGTCGATCTGGCCTTCGTGGTGCACGACCAGCCACAAATCTTGGCGTTCTGCGAGTTCGAGCTCGGATGCCTCGAACACACCTTCTAGCAGCAGGATCGGCTGCGTGACGCCGGCCTCGCGCAGTTCGATCGCCTCCTCTATGCACGCGACGGCGAAGCCGTCGGCATCAAACAGCGCCGCAGCGCACTGCACGGCGCCGTGACCGTAGGCGTTGGCCTTGACCACGGCCAGCGCCTTGCCGCCGGCCAGGGCTCGGCCAACGTGGTAGTTGTGGCGCAGGTGGTCGAGGCGGATGACGGCTTCAAGCGGGCGGCTCATGGCGGCTCCTTAGGCGGCGGCGGTGCTGGGGCGCAGCACGGTCGGCACGACCACTTTGGCGCCGTAGCGCGCGATCGACAGGCCGTCGGCGCTGATCTCGGTGCGCTGACCGGTGATCAGGTCGGCGAGCAACTTGCCGGAGCCCGCGCTCATCGTCCAGCCGAGCGTGCCGTGGCCGGTGTTCAGCGACAGGTTGGCAAGGCGGGTGGCGCCGATGATCGGCGTGCCGTCCGGCGTCATCGGGCGCAGACCGGTCCAGAAGCTGGCGGCCTTCACGTCGCCGCCTTCCGGGTACAGGTCGTTCACGACCATTTCCAGCGTGGCGCGGCGGCGCGGGTTCAGCGACAGGTCGTAGCCCGACAGCTCGGCCATGCCGCCGACGCGGATGCGGTCATCGAAGCGGGTGATCGCGATCTTGTAGGTCTCGTCGAGGATGGTCGAGGTCGGCGCGCCGGTCGCGTTGGTGATCGGCACGGTCAGCGAGTAACCCTTGACCGGGTAGACCGGCACGTCGATGTCGAGGGCCTTGAGCAGGTCGCGCGAATAGCTGCCGAGCGCCAGCACGTAGTGGTCGGCGGTGTGGGTCACGCCGTTGGCGACGACGCCGGTGAGGCGCTTGCCGTCGTCGAGCAGTTTCTCGATGCGCTGGTCGAACAGGAACTTCACGCCGGCGGCCTTGCACATCTCGGCCAGGCGCTGGGTGAACAGGTTGCAGTCGCCGGTCTCGTCGTTCGGCAGCTGCAGGCCGCCGGTCAGCTTGTGCTTGGTCTTGGCCAGCGCCGGCTCGACGCGTGCGCAGCCGTCCGGGTCGAGCACGTTGAAGTCGACGCCGCACTCCTTCAGCACTTCGATGTCCTTGCCCATGCCGTCGAGCTGCGCCTGGGTGCGGAACAGCTGCAGCGTGCCGCCCTGGCGGCCTTCGTACTGGAGGCCGGTCTCGGCGCGCAGTTCCTTGATCTTGTCGCGGCTGTACTCGGCCAGCCGCATCATGCGGCCCTTGTTGAGGTTGTACGCTTGCGGATTGCAGTTGGCGAACATCTTGGCGATCCACTGCAGCTGGAACAGCGAGCCGTCCGGCTTGATCGCCAGCGGCGCGTGCTTCTGGAACAGCCACTTGGCGGCCTTCATCGGAATGCCCGGCGCGGCCCACGGCGCGGCATAGCCCGGGGAAATCTGACCGGCGTTGCCGAAGCTGGTCTCCAGCGCCGGACCCTGCTGGCGCTCGATGACGGTTACCTCGCAGCCGGCCTTGGCCAGATACCATGCCGTGCTGATCCCGATGACGCCACCACCCAATACCATGACTTGCATTTTGATCGTCCTCTGCTCTTGCCTAAGGGGCATCGCGGCCCCGTCGCCATTACGCCGATTCATGAGGGTTTTCCCTTGAATCTGGCTTTAGTGATTTTTTGTAGTATATTGATTTGAAAGCAGTCTTTTTAACCAAATTATTTTTATAATTTGGTTAAAAAATTGATTAAATGGCGAATGGACAGGAAAAATGAAAAAGGGAAGCGCATCCGGCTATCCGCTCGACCGCATCGACCGCAAGATCCTGCGCCACCTGCAGGCCAACGGCCGCATGTCGATGACCGAACTGGCGGAAAAGGTCGGGCTGTCGATCACGCCGTGCACCGAGCGCGTGCGGCGCCTGGAGCGCGACGGCGTGATCGAGGGCTATTACGCCAAACTGAACCCGCAGGCGCTCGGCGCGACCTTGCTGGTGTTCGTCGAGATCAAGCTGTCGGCCAAGTCGGGCGAGATTTTCGAGGCGTTCCGGCGCGAGGTGATGAAACTGCCGCAGGTGCTCGACTGCCACCTGGTGTCGGGCGACTTCGACTACCTGATCAAGGCGCGCATCGCCGACATGAGCCACTACCGCAAGCTGCTCGGCGACATCCTGTTGCAGCTGCCGAACGCGAACGAGTCGAAGAGCTACGTGGTGATGGAGGAGGTGAAGGAGACGCTGCTGCTGCCGGTCGAGGACTGACGGGCTTCGGTAAAGACATGGCCGAGCTTTGGGGCTCGGCCAAGCTTTTTTGCGGGGCGGTGAAAGTCGTGCGTGCGCCGGTTCAGAATGCCCCGACCGCGTACATCAGCCCGATCAGCATCACGAAGGCGGTCACGCCGGTCATGATCTGGTTGGTGTGGCGTTCCTTCTGCACCTGGCGCCGCAGCGAGGCCTGCGTCGCCTCGACCTCGGCCAACTTGTACTCGAGCTCATGCTTGTACGCGTCGTGCTGCGCGAGCGTGTCGAGGATGGCCTCGCCCGACACCTCGGCCACCTTCTCGCCGTCCCAGATGCCGAGCAGGCGGCCGGCCTTCTCCTTGCGGTAGGCGGCGCTCTTCTGCGCCGCGTCGCCCCACTCGAAATCGAAGCCCTGCGCCGCGTAGAAGGCGTTGCAGCGCAGCCTTTCTTCCTCGTCAAGCGCCGCGGTGTTCAGCGCGCCGGGCGTCACCTGGTAGTCGGGGTAGACCGACTTCGCCCACTCGATCGCCTGCGCGAACAGATAGCCGTCGAGCGCGCTGCCGGCGAAGGCATCGGTCAGGCTGACGCCGCTACGCGGGCCGAACAGCACGCTGCGGCTCGGGTGGTCGGCGCGCGCCCACGCGGCGTTGAGGCTGGCGTGGAAGGTGCCGTCGTCGCCGTCGAAGCGCTGCCACTGTCCGCCGGCGACGCGCGCGAAGCCCTTGAACTGCACTCGGAAGTAGTCCGACTGCGCGGTGAAGGCGCGGCTCTTTCGCGCCGTGCCGTAGGCCGGGTCGCCATGGCCGAGCACGGCGACGATATGTTCGCCCAGCGGCAGCGCCTGGTTGGCGAGCAGCGCCTCCGACTCGGGGGGCGGCGGGGCGGGCGACGGTGGCGGGTCGAGTTTGGCGTTCATGCCGGCATGATAAACGAACGCCGGCCGCGGCGTTAAGCGGCTGCGCTCTCGAGCTCGGCCAACCCTGTCGCTTCGGCGGCGTCGATCAAAGGGTTGGCCGAGCGCGGGGCACGTAGAACAGACAGGGCGACCCATCGGGTCGCCCTGTTCGTATGAAAAGCAGAAGGCTCAGGCGGCGTGGCGGGCCGGCTGCGGTTCGGCCTTGCGCTCGGCGCTGGCGATCAGCAGCGCCCAGGTCACCAGGTTGAACGGCAGCGTGAAGTAGGGCACGGCGAGCGCGCCGAAGGCGAGGCAGACCGGCACCGACAGCACGATGCCCGCGACGCGCACCGCGACGCCGCGGCCGAACACGGTCAGGCCCTGGCCGACCAATGCGGCGTTCACCGCGAGGCCGACCAGCTGCTCGCCGGCCTTCAGGCCCGGCACGAAGGCGTCGAGCACGTCGCTCGCCAGCCATGCGAACGCGGTGCCCGCCGCGAGCCAGAACGCCTGCTCCTTGTCGTGCCACGCGAAGGCGAGCAGCACGACGAGGCCGGGCCGCAGGCCGCTGATGAAGGTGACCTGGCCGACGTTGCAGACGATAGCCGTCCAGCCGTCCTCGCAGCCGGGCGGCGAGATGCGCGCGCCGAGCGTGTCGCCGAGCGCGAGTGCGAGCCACATCGCGAGGACGAACTGGATCGTCAGCGCCGGCAGCTTGCCCCACGCGACCCAGCGCGACGACACGAGCGCGGTGACGACGCTGATAAGCGCGAGGTAGCCGAATACGGCAACGCTGGGCGCAAAGAAGGACAAGAGGCCGGCGCCGGTCAGCGCGGCGTTGTAGCCGTAGAGGCCGTCGGTGCAGGGCGCGCGCGGCAGGCGGGCGAGTTTGGCGGTTGCGAGCGCGACGGCGCTCGCGAACACCGCGCCGACCGCGGCCCACAGGTTGACGCTGGCGAGCGCGAGAACGATCGCGAGGCCGGTCAGCGCCGAGCGTTGGAAGTGGATCTGGCCGACCTGGCGGAACAGCACGGCGAGCGACTCCCGCCAGCGCGGCAGGGAGGGTAAAGCGTCAGTCATCGATTCTTGCACCAAAGAACGGCTAGCTGGGCCGCAGGGTATCGTCTCGGATTTTTTGCCTCAAGGGCGTGCGTATCTTAGCGCCTGTCGCGCGCTTTGGGGAGGGGTGGGTCCCGCTTTGATGTGTGCTTAGCGCACCGCAATGTGGCAGGGCAACGACGGGAAAAAAACCCTAATAACGCAGGGCCTCAGGGCCGCTTTTTTCGCTGTTGAAAAGCTCGGCCGGCCGAGCCTTCAGTCCAGCGTCTCGCGGTAGCGGTTCAGCGCGACGCCCGCCGCGACGACAAAGAACAGGCCGAGCGGCCACAGCTCGTGGCCGATCTCGGCGAAGCCGTTGCCCTTGAGCAGGATGCCGCGCACGATGCGCAAAAAATGCGTCAGCGGGAAGACCTCGCCGACCTTCTGCGCCCAGTGCGGCATGCCGCGGAACGGGAACATGAAGCCCGACAAGAGGATGGACGGCAGGAAGAAAAAGAACGTCATCTGCATCGCCTGCAGCTGGTTCTTCGCGAGCGTCGAGAAGGTGAAGCCGACCGCGAGGTTGGCGGCGAGGAACACCACCAGCGCGACCGACAGCGTGACGAGGCTGCCGACCATCGGCACCTCGAACAGGAAACGCGCGGCGGTCAGGATCACCGCGACCTGCAGGTAGCCGACGATGATGAACGGCGCGATCTTGCCCGCCATCACCTCGACCGGCCGCACCGGCGTCGCCAACAGGTTCTCCATCGTGCCGCGCTCGCGTTCGCGCGTCATCGCCAGCCCGGTCATCATGATCATCGTCATCGTCAGGATGGTGCCCATCAGCCCGGGCACGATGTTGTACTGCGTGATCCCCTCCGGGTTGTAGCGGCGCTGGATGCGGATGTCGATCGGCGACGGCGTCGGCGCGAGGCGGGCGAGCGGGCCGCTCAGGTCGTGCTGCAGCAACTGCGACCCGAGGCCGGCGAGTGCGGCGAGCGCGTTGCCGGTGGCCGACGGATCGGTCGCGTCGGCGGCGACCAGCAGCGTCGGGCGTTCGCCGCGCGTCAGTTTCTTCGAAAAGTCGCTCGGAATCACGACGACGAACTGCACCTCGCCGAGGTCGAGCAGCCGGTCGGCCTCGGCCTCGTCGGCCAGCGTGTCGGTGACGGCGAAGTAGCCGGTGTTCTCGAGCGACGCGACGAAGCTGCGCGAGTAGGGGCTGGCGTCGAAGCAGACTACCGCGGTCGGCAGCGCCTTCGGGTCGGTGTTGATCGCGTAGCCGAACAGCAGCAGTTGCACGATAGGGATGCCGACGATCATCGCGAACGTCAGCCGGTCGCGCCGCATCTGCACGAATTCCTTCAAGAGCACGGCGACGAAGCGCGGCCACGAGAACGCGGTCTTCATGCCGGATCGCTCCAAGGTTGGCCGAGGGTGAGGGCGGGGCGGGCCATCAGAAGTTATCCGGCGCGCCGCGCATCAGCGCGATGAACACGTCTTCGAGCGTCGGCGCGATCTCGCGCCAGGTCCAGGCCGGGTTGGCGCGCCAGTGCTCGACGGCGGCCTCCAGCGCCAGCCTGTCGCGGCCGGACACGTGCAGCACGTTGCCGAACGGCACCAGCACCTCGGCCGCCGCGTTCTCGGCCAACGTTGGCGACAGCGCGCCTATCGTGAGGCCCGCTCTGGCCGGCGCCACCTCCCAGGTCGACAGGCCCGATTGGCGGATCACCTCGCCGACCTCACCCTCGACCAGCAGCTTGCCGTAGGCGATGTAGGCGAGCCGGTGGCAGCGCTCGGCCTCGTCCATGTAGTGCGTGCTGATGAGCACCGTCAGCCCGTCGGCCGCCAGTTCGTGGATCTGCTGCCAGAAGTCGCGCCGCGCCTTCGGGTCGACGCCGGCGGTCGGCTCGTCGAGCAAGAGGAGTTTCGGTTCGTGCATCAGGCAGGCGGCGAGTGCGAGCCGCTGCTTCCAGCCGCCGGACAGGGAGCCTGCGAGCTGGTCGCGCCGCGAGCCGAGGCCGAGGCGATCGAGCGTCGCGGCGACCTTCTCTTTGCGGGCGGGCACGCCGTAGACGCGCGCGACGAAGTCGAGGTTCTCGGCGAGCGACAGGTCTTCATAGAGGCCGAAGCGCTGCGTCATGTAGCCGACCTCGCGCTTGATCGCCGCCGCCTCGGTGCGGATGTCATAGCCGAGGCAGCTGCCCTCGCCGCCGTCGGGCGTCAACAGCCCACACAGCATGCGGATCGTCGTCGTCTTGCCGCTGCCGTTCGGGCCGAGAAAGCCGTAGATCTGGCCGCGGCCGACGCGCATCGAGAAGTCGTCGACGACGGTCTTGTCGCCGAAGCGCTTGGTCAGCCCGGTCACGGCGATGACGGCATCGAGCGGGGCGTTCATCGCCGCGCATCCACAAGCTGGCCGAGCGTGACTTCTACCGGTTGGCCGGGGTGCAGCTTGACCGCGTCGGCAGGCTTGGGCTTCGCCTCGACGAGGAACACGAGCTTGGCGCGGTTCTCGCGGCTGTAGATCACCGGCGGCGTGTACTCGGCCTGCGGCGCGATGAAGCTGACATTGGCCGGGATGGGCCCGGCGCAGCCGTCGCAGCGCACCGTCACCGGCTGGCCGGTCTTGAGAGCGCCGATACGCGTTTCGGGAACGAAGAAGCGCAGCTTGATATTGGCCGGCGGCAGGATGGACACCACCGGGGAGCCTGCCGGCACCCATTCGCCGGCGACGAACAGCGTGTCGGCGACGAGGCCGGCCTCGGGCGCATGCTGCGACTTCTGGCCGAGCCGCCAGTCCGCCTGCGCCAGCGCGTTGCGCGCGGCATCGACGTCGTGGCGCGCGGCGGCGATCTGGTCTTCGCGGCCGGCGAGACGGGCGACGTCGAGTTGTGCGGCCAGCTGGGCTACCGTCGCCCGGTCGCGTTCGTACGCGGCGCGCGTGCGGTCGAGTTGCTGGCGCGAGATGAAGCCGCGCGCCACCAGCGTCTCGTCGCGCGCAAGGTCGGCGCGCGACTGCGCGAGGCTGGCCTCGGCCTGCGCGAGCTGCGCGCGAGCGGCGGCCAGTTCGGGCGGGCGTTTGCCCTTGAGGAGGTCGTCGAGCGTGGACTGCGTGCGCGCCAGCTGCGCCACGGCCTGTTCGCGCGCGGCGCGCTCGTTTTCGCTCTCGAGCGCGAACAGCGGCTTGCCGGCGGCGACCTGGTCGCCGCGCTTGACCGACAGCGTCGTCAGCGCGCCGGCGAAAGGCGCGGCGACCCTCAGATATTCGCCTTCGGCGTAGCCGGGGAACACCTCGTCGGGCGTTTCAGAGCAGCCGGCGGCGAGCGCCAGCACCATGATCCCGACCACCGCGCGCGCGCTCATCGCATCGTCCCCGTCAGCGGGCTTCCGGGTCGCGGCGGAACACCCAGGTGTTGCCGTCCGACGCGTCGGGCGCGAAGGCGTAGCCGTCGTAGTCGAAGCCCTTCAGTTGCTGGACGTCGGTCACCCGGTGCTTGACCGCCCAGCGCGCCATCAGCCCGCGCGCGCGCTTGGCGTAGAAGCTGATGATCTTGTACCGGTCGTGCTTCAGGTCCTGGAATACCGGCGTCACCAGACGCGCCTTCAAGAGCTTGGTCTTCACCGACTTGAAGTACTCGTCGCTGGCGAGGTTGACCAGCACCGGCTCGTCGTTCTCGAGTACGAGCGCGTTCAGCGCGCCGGTGATCTTCTCGCCCCAGAACGCGTACAGGTTCTTGCCGCGCGCATTTGGCAGTTTGGTGCCCATCTCGAGCCGGTAGGCCTGCATCAGGTCGAGCGGGCGCAACAGGCCGTAGAGACCGGACAGGATACGCAGGTGCGCTTGAAGATAATCGAGTTCCTGGTGGTCCAGATCGCCGGCGGACAGGCCCTCGTACACGTCGCCCTTGAAGGCGAGCGCGGCCTGCTTGGCGTTGTCGGGGCTGAAAGGCGCGTGCCAGTCGTGGAAGCGGCCGACGTTGAGCGTGGCGATCGCGTCGCTGACGCCCATCAGGTTCGCGACGTCGGCCGGGCTCTGGGTGCGCAGCACGGCTATCAGCTCGGCGCTGTCGGGCAGGAAGTCCGGCTGGAAAAAGTGGCGGGTGGTGGGCGGGGTGGTGAAGTCGAGCGTCTTGGCGGGGGAAATCACCATCAGCATGTAGGGCTCCTTGTTGTTATGCCTGGCGGTGTTTCATTCTAAGCGATGGGCCTTAGAATCGGTGTTTTGCGAGGAGGGCGGAATGCGGGTACTGGTGCAAAGGGTGAGCGAGGCGAGCGTTGCGGTAGCCGGCGAAGTCGTCGGCGCGATCGGGCCGGGGCTGATGCTGCTGGTCGGCGTCGAGGACGTAGACGGCGCGCAGGACGCAGAGTGGCTGGCGAAGAAGGTGCTGAACCTGCGCGTGTTCGGCGACGACGCCGGCGTGATGAACCGCTCGGTGCTCGACACGGGCGGCGCGATCCTCGCGGTCAGCCAGTTCACGCTGTTCGCCAGCTGCAAGAAGGGCAACCGGCCGTCGTACAGCCGCGCGAGCCGTCCCGATCATTCGAGGCCGCTGTTCGATGCATTGGTTCAAACGTTGGCCGAGGGGCTCGGCCAACCGGTGCCTACCGGCGTATTCGGCGCCGACATGCAGGTCGCGCTGTTAGGCGACGGCCCGGTGACGATCTGGCTCGACAGCCGCGATCCTCAGTAGCCGCAACGTTGGCCGAGCGCCGCTCCAGAGCGCGGGCCATACTGAAAAGAGGGTGATCGTTTGCCCGTCTCCACTGTGGCTGACGCGCGCCCACTCTACCGGGCCGCGCAGGGGTGAGCACCATGATCAGCATCTTCGACCTGTTCTCGATCGGTATCGGCCCTTCGAGCTCGCACACCGTCGGGCCGATGAAGGCGGCGCACGCCTTCGCCGCCGGACTCGATAGCGCTGGCGTGCTGCCGCGCGTCGTGCGCGTCGCGGTCGGCCTGTACGGTTCGCTCGCGCTGACCGGCGAAGGGCACGGCACGGTCGACGCGGTGCTGCTCGGCCTCGAAGGCGAGGAGCCGCAGGACGTCGACCCGGCGCACGTGCCGCAACGCGCCGGGCAGATCCGCGCCGACAGCCGACTCGTTCTCGCCGGCAAGCGGCCGATTGCTTTCGACGTCGCGCACGACGTCGTCCTCAACAAGCACCTGTTCCTGCCCAAGCACGCCAACGGCCTCACCTTCGCTGCGTACGATGCGAAGGGCGCCACCTTGGCCGAGCAAACCTACTACTCGGTCGGCGGCGGCTTCATCGTCACCGACGCCGAATTCGGCCGGACGCCCCCCGGCGAGATCGCCGTGCCTTACCCGTTCAAGCATGCCGAAGATTTGCTCGAATACTGCCGGCGCGACGGCAAGACCATCGCCCAGATCGTGATGGCGAACGAGGCCGCGCTCGGCCGCAGCGCGGACCAGGTGCGCGAGCAGGCTCTCGCGATCGCGCGGGTGATGAAGGAATGCGTCGAGGCCGGCTGCCGTCACGACGGCCTGCTGCCCGGCGGCCTGCACGTGCGGCGGCGCGCGCCGCCGCTGTACCGCAAGCTTGCCGCGCGCGAGGAGATCGGGCGCGGCGACATCATGCTGTGGCCGATGCTGTATGCGATCGCGGTCAACGAGGAAAACGCCGCCGGCGGGCGCGTGGTGACGGCGCCGACCAACGGTGCGGCCGGCGTCGTGCCGGCGGTGCTGACGTACTACCGCAACTTCCACCCGCAGGCGGGCGAGGACGGCGTCGTTACCTTCCTCTTGACCGCCGGCGCGATCGGGCTGCTCTACAAGATGAACGCGTCGATCTCGGGCGCCGAGGTCGGCTGCCAGGGCGAGGTCGGCGTCGCCTGTTCGATGGCCGCCGGCGCGTACGCGGCGGTGCTCGGCGGCAACCTCGCGCAGATCGAAAATGCCGCCGAGATCGCGATGGAGCACCAACTCGGCATGACCTGCGACCCGGTCGGCGGCCTGGTGCAGATTCCGTGCATCGAGCGCAACGGCGTCGCCGCCGAGCAGGCGATCAAGGTCGCGCAACTGGCGCTGCTGGAAGACGGCGAGCACAAGGTGTCGCTCGATACAGTGATCCGGACCATGTTGCAGACCGGGCTAGACATGAAGCACAGCTACAAGGAAACCTCGCTCGGCGGTCTCGCGATCACGGTCAGTCTGCCTGAGTGTTGAGTCCCTGCCGGGGGCGGACTGTCGTGACGAAAACACCCCGCGCGAGGCGGGGTGTTTTCCTTGGGGGTTGGCCGAGCCCGGCTTACAGGCCTTGCACCCTCACGCGCTGCCCGGGGGAGAGGCGGACCAGCATGTCCGAATCGTTCCAGCGCTGGATGTCCGAGTGGCGCACGCCGAATTTGCGCGCGATGCTGAACACGGTGTCGCCCTTTTGCACGACGTACTCGGCCGACACGGTCTGCGCCGTCGGCTGGCGCTCGGAAGATTTGAGGCCGGCCGTGTGCGACACGGCCTCGTCCTGCGCGTTGACGGGTTTCGCCGCGCTGGCGAGCAGCGTCGGGGCGCCTTTCACCTTCAACTGTTGGCCGAGCTTCACGGTGCTGTCTTCGCCCAGACCGTTGAGCGCCATCAGTTCGGTGACCGAGAGCTTGTAGCGGCGCGAGATGTTGTAGAGCGTGTCGCCTTGGGCGACGGTGTAGCGGCTTGCGGTCGGGTTGGCGACAGCAATAACGGCCTTGGCCGGTTCCGGTTTCACGACGCTGGCGACGGTTGCCGCTTCGGCCTTGGCGACGAGCACCGGCGCATCGGCCGCCGGCGGGGTGGTGAGCGCCACGGTCGTCGGCCGGATCGTGTCGGCCGCGCCTTCGGCGAGATAGGCGGCGAGCGCGCTGTTCGCTGCCGCGGGGGCCGCCAGGGCCGGGGTCGGGGCGGCCGGTTTTTCCAACGGAGCCGCCTGCGCGACGACGATGGCCGGCGTGGTATTGACCGAAGCGGCCGTCTCGACGGCGGCTTCGACGTGGGCCGGCGTGGCCGCGGCGACCGGTTTGGTGGGGACTGCTTTCGGCGCCGGCGCGGCGCTGGCGACGACCACGGTGGCGCGCGTCAGGTCGGCGTTTTCCGGGGCGTTGCCGCGGCTGGCGTTCGCCGTCGTCACGGTCGACGTCATCGGCGCGCTGTCGGTGTCGGCCATCGCTGCGCCGTCGTCGCCCCCGCGCTTGGCGACCAGCAGCGGGCGGCCGGCGGACAGGCTGCCGCCGCGCAGATTGTTCACCGCGACGAGTTCGCTACTGTCCATGCCGTAGCGGCCGGCGACGCTCTCTACGGTGTCGTCGCCGCCGGGCGTGACCACCTGCCAGGTCAGCAGCGGCTTGTTCCAGCGGTCGAGGTTCTTTTCGAAGCGGCTGAGCTTGTCGGCCGGGATCAGCATCTGGCGGCCGTTCTTGTGCGCGTACACCGGCAGGTTGAAGCCCGGGTTCAGCGACTTGAATTCGGAGACGGGCATGTCGGCCAGCTTGGCGGCGACGTCGATGTCCATGTGGCGGCCGGTCGAGACCGAGACGAAGTAGGGCTTGTTCGGGAAGCGGTCGAGCTTCAGGCCGTATTTGTCCGGCGTGGCCAACAGATTGCGCACCGCGAGCAGCTTGGGGACGTAGTTGCGCGTTTCGGCCGGCATGCGGAGGTTTTCATAGCTGGCGACCTGGCCGGCTGCCTGCGCGCGGGCGATGGCGCGCGACACGTTGCCCTCGCCCCAGTTGTAGGCGGCGAGCGCGAGCGACCAGTCGCCGAACAGGCTGTTCAGGTATTCCAGATAATCGAGCGCGGCGCGCGTCGATTCGACCACGTCGCGCCGCCCGTCGTACCACCAGGTCTGCTCGAGACCGTAGTGGCGGCCGGTGGCCGGCATGAACTGCCACAGGCCCGACGCGCCGACCGGTGACTGCGCGGTCGCGACAAAAGCGCTCTCGACTACCGGCAACAGCGCGATCTCGGTCGGCATGCCGCGGCGCTCGACCTCGTTCATGATGTGGAACAGGTATTTGCGGCTGCGGTCGAGGCTGCGTTTGAAGTATTCGGGCTTGGACGCGAACTGGCGTTCGTGGCGTTCGACGAGCCCGGGGTTGACCTCGGTCATCTGGAAGCCTTCGCGTACGCGGGTCCAGACGTTGTCGCCGTTACGAAGCAGGCTGCTGTTGAGCAGCATCATGTCGAGGCCGATCGCCTGGCCTTCGTCGACGCCGACCGAGCGGGAAAAAGCGCTCGAATCCGCTTCGGCAGCCGGTACGGCGAACAATAGCGACAGCGAAAGCGCGAGCGGAGTGAGCTTTTTCATGGCGGGAGACGGGCGGCAAATTGATAATCCCGGCCGATCCTAGCGGCCGGTCATCCCCCCGTCAACCCGAAAAACCATGCAAATTCAAATGTTTTGCGCAGACGGCCGGTTATGCTTTTAGGCTACGCGATCTGCGTTTGTATTGATTCGTTTTATACAGTTAAAAGCGATTTTTCCAGTCGCGTAAGGCGGTGAAGACGGATACCTCATCGTCAAGTCGCTGTCCCAGTCGTTTCTCGAGTCCGGCGGCGAGCGCCGGGTCGGCGCTCCTCAGGAAGGGGTTGCTGCGTTTTTCCTCGGCCAACGGCGTCGGCAGCGTCGCTTCGCCGCGCGCGCGGCGGGCCTGGTCGCGGGCGATGCGTTCGGCGACGGCCGGATTGTCCGGGTCGGCCGCGGCGGCGAAAGCGAGGTTGGACAGCGTGTATTCGTGCGCCGGGTAGGCGAGGGTGGCGTCGGGCAGCGCGGCGAGCTTCTGAAGCGATTGGTGCAGCATCGCCGGCGTGCCCTCGAACACGCGCCCACAGCCGGCGCCGAACAGCGTGTCGCCGCAAAACAGATGGGTGCCATCGCTGTAGGCGATGTGGTCGAGCGTATGGCCCGGCACCGCGATCACGTCAAAACGTTGGCCGAGCACGGTGACGACGTCGCCTTCGGTCACCGGATGCGTCACGCCGCGGATGCCGGGCGGGCCGTAGACTACAAGACCGGGATGCGCTGCGGCGAGCGCGGCGATGCCGCCGGTGTGGTCGCCGTGGTGGTGGGTGATCAGCAGCGCCTCGAGATGCAGGCCTTCTTCGGCCAGAAACCGGGCGACGGGGGCGGATTCACCCGGGTCGACCGCGACGGCGCCGCCGGCTCGCTGCAAAACCCAGATATAATTGTCGTTGAAGGCGCACACGGGGGACACGGTAATCATGATGTCGGATCGATACCCATGATGGAGAGATTTTCCGAATGGTTGGCCGAGGGTGATCTGGGCCGCTACCTGCTCGAGCGCGAGCAGGCTTACTTCGACGGCGCGGTCGCCGACGCTTTCGGCTACCACGCGGTGCAGCTCGGGCTGCCGGGGCACGATTTTCTGCGTGCCAATCGCATTCCGCTGAAGCTGGTCGCCGACCCGGACGGGCCGGCCGAACTGGCGTGCCTGGCCGAGGCGCTGCCGTTCGCGAGCAACAGTCTGGACCTCGTGGTCCTGCCGCACACCCTCGATTTTACCACCCATCCCCACCAGGTGCTGCGCGAGGTCGAGCGCGTGCTGATGCCCGAAGGGCGCGTGGTGCTGACCGGTTTCAACCCGTGGTCGCTGTGGGGCGCGAAGCGCCTGGCCGCCGGGCGCTACGAGGTGCCGTGGCGCGGCCAGTTCCTGTCGCTGCCGCGCATCAAGGACTGGCTGGAGCTGATGGAGCTCGAGCCCGACGGCGGCAGCTTCATGGCCTACGCGCCGCCGTTTTCGCGCGGAGACTGGCTGCACCGCTTTGCCTTCATGGAGGCCGCGGGCGACCGCTGGTGGCCGCTCGCCGCCGGCGTGTACGGCATCTCGGCGGTCAAGCGCATGCGCGGCCTCAGACTCATCACCCCGACGTGGGGCGTCGCCAAGAAAGCGGCGCGCGGGCTCGCGGTGGCCGGCGGCAACGACCGCCATCACGTGGCCCGGCAAGCCCAGGAAACGGACCCGCATGACCCAGGACCAGCATGACTGAAGACATTGTCGAACTGTTTACCGATGGCGCCTGCAAGGGCAACCCCGGCCCCGGCGGATGGGGCGCCATCCTGCGTTACAAGGGGCAGGAAAAAGAGCTGTTCGGCGGCGAGGACAACACCACCAACAATCGCATGGAAATGACCGCGGTCATCGAGGGCCTCGCGCTCCTGAAGCGCTCGTGCCAGGTGGTGGTGTACACCGACTCGCAGTACGTGCAGAAGGGCATCTCCGAGTGGATTCACGGCTGGAAGAAGCGCGGCTGGAAGACCGCCGCCAAGGAACCGGTCAAGAATGCCGACCTGTGGCAGAAGCTCGACGCGCTGGCAGCCGGCCACAAGGTCGACTGGCGCTGGGTGAAAGGCCACGCCGGCCACCCGGAGAATGAGCGCGCCGACGAGCTCGCCAATCAGGGCGCCGCCGCCGTGCAGGCGGGTCGATAGCCCGCACCGATTGAACACGCCGGGCGACACGCTCGGCCAACCTTGCAAGCCCTATGCGCCAGATCATCCTCGATACCGAAACCACCGGCCTCTCGCCCGCCGAGGGCCACCGCATCATCGAATTCGCCGGCCTCGAGATGGTGAACCGCAAGCTCACCGGCCGTCACCTGCACCTCTACATGCACCCGGAGCGCGCCATCGACCCGGACGCCGAACGCGTGCACGGCATCTCGCTCGACTTCCTCGCCGACAAGCCGAAGTTCAAACAGGTCGCCGATGAGATCGTCGACTTCATCGGCGACGCCGAGCTGATCATCCACAACGCGCCGTTCGACGTCGGCTTCATGAACGCCGAGTTCGACCGCCTCGGCATCGCGCCGGTGAAGGCGCTGTGCGCCAGCGTGATCGACACGCTGTTCATGGCGCGCGATACCTTCCCGGGCAAGCGCAACAGCCTGGACGCCTTGTGCGACCGCTTCGAGATTGACCGTTCGAACCGGACGCTGCACGGCGCGCTGATCGACTGCGAACTCTTGTCCGAGGTCTATCTGGCGCTCACGCGCGGCCAGGAAAGCCTGATGATGGACGTCGACGTCGACGACGGCACCGGTCGGAGCCTCGCCGGCATTGCGTTCGAGAAGAAGCCGCTCCTCGTACTGAAGGCGAGCGACGAAGAAATGGCCGCGCACCAGGCCTACCTCGACACGCTCGACAAGGCGGTCAAGGGATCTTGCGTGTGGCGCGGGCTCGAAGCGCCGGCCGCGGAGGGCGCGTGAGTCGCCATATCGCGCTGGTGCCGGCCGCCGGCTCGGGCAGCCGCATCGGCAGCGCCGTGCCCAAGCAGTACCTGCCGCTGGCAGGGCGACCGCTGCTCGCGCACACGCTAGCCGCCTTGCTCGTGCACCCGGCGATCGACGCGGTCGCGGTGGTGATCTCGCCGGAAGACGAATGGTTCGACCGCTACGTCTGGCCGCTGGAGCGGCTTGCCGTGCTGCGTTGCGGCGGCGCGAGTCGCGCCGAGAGCGTCGCCAGCGGGCTAGTCCAACTTGCGCTCGACGACGACGACTGGGTGCTGGTGCACGACGCGGCGCGCGTGGGCATCAGCCAGGCGGCGCTGACGCGGCTGATAGCCACGCTGGCGTCCGACCCGGTCGGCGGCCTGTTGGCGCTGCCGGTGCCTGACACCGTCAAGCGCGGCGATGCCGACGGCCGCGTCGCCGACACGCTGCCGCGCGCCGGCCTGTGGCTCGCGCAGACGCCGCAGATGTTCCGCGCCGGCCTGCTCAAACAGGCACTCGCCGCCGCGCCGCTGGCCGAGATCACCGACGAGGCGTCGGCGATAGAGCGATTGGGTTTGTCGCCGCGTCTCGTCGAGGGCGAGGCCGGCAATTTCAAGGTGACCTACCCGCAGGACCTGAGCTTGGCCGAGGCCTTGCTGTCGGCGCGGGCCGGTTAACACTCAAAGGATTCCCATGTTCCGCATCGGACAAGGCTACGACGTGCACCGGCTGACAGAAGGCCGGCCGCTGATCCTGGGCGGCGTGACGCTGCCCTTTGATAAAGGTTTGTTGGGCCATTCCGACGCCGATGCGCTGCTCCACGCGATCACCGACGCGGTGCTCGGCGCGGCGGCGCTCGGCGACATCGGCCGCCTGTTTCCGGACACCGACCCGGCGTTCGAGGGCGCCGACAGCCGCGTGCTGCTGCGCAAGGCGGTGGCGCGCGTGAACGCGGCCGGTTGGCGCGTGGTGAACGTCGACGCGACGCTGATCGCGCAGGCGCCCAGACTCGCGCCCTTTATCGACGCGATGCGCGCCAATATCGCCGAAGACCTCGGCATCGACGCGGGCTCGGTCAACGTCAAGGGCAAGACCAATGAGAAGCTCGGCTACCTCGGCCGCCAGGAGGCGATCGAGGCGCAGGCGGTGTGTCTGATCCAGAAGGCGTGAGCGCGGCGTGCTTGTTAAATAACGCGCTTGTATAAAATGAATATGAACGGCAACAGCAATCAAACCGATGGAGGTGTTCCCATGCTCACGCAAGACCAATTGAAACTCGCCGTGGCGAAGAAAGCCCTCGAGTACGTACCCGACGAAAGCATCGTCGGCGTGGGCACCGGCAGCACCGTCAACTTCTTCATCGACCAGCTCGCGACGATCAAGGGCCGCATCAAGGGCGCGGTATCGAGTTCGGAAGCGTCGACCGCGCGGCTGAAGGCGATCGGCATCCCGGTCTACGACCTGAACACCGTCGACGAACTCCCCGTGTACGTCGACGGCGCCGACGAGGTGAACCACTACCTGCATATGATCAAGGGCGGCGGCGGCGCGCTGACGCGCGAGAAGATCGTCGCGGCGGTCGCCCGCCAGTTCGTCTGCATCGTCGACGAGGCCAAGTACGTCGACGTGCTCGGCGGCTTCCCGCTGCCGGTAGAAGTGATCCCGATGGCCCGCAGCTACGTCGCGCGCGAGCTGTTCCGCATGGGCGGCCATCCGGAGCTGCGCCCGGACTTCGTCACCGACAACGGCAACATCATCCTCGACGTGCACCGCATGAGCATCACGCAGCCGGTCGACGTCGAGAGCCGCATCAACCAGATCGCCGGTGTCGTCACCTGTGGCCTGTTCGCACAGCGCCGCGCCGACGTGCTGTTGATCGGCCGTCAGGACGGCGTGGAAGTCAAAGAATAAGACGTTAAAGCGGCGCCGTGGCGTGTCATCTGGCTGTCACGCCGGCGCCTTACCATGCAAGGCTGTGCAATAAGGGGGCGATATGGCCGAACACATCTCCAAGCAATTCGACATGGAGCTCGAAACCATCCGCACGCGCGTGCTGCAGATGGGCGGGCTGGTGGAACAGCAGATCCTGTCGGCCGTCGAGGCGCTGATGACGGGCGACATGGCCCGTTTCGACAAGGTGATCGCCGAGGACGCGCTGGTGAACGCGCTCGAGGTGGCGATCGACGACGACTGCCAGCACATCATCGCGCGCCGCCAGCCGGCCGCGAGCGATCTCAGGATGGTGATCACCGTCATCAAGACGATCACCGACCTCGAACGCATCGGCGACGAGGCGCAGAAGATCGCGCGCATGGGCAAGATCATCTACGAGTCCGACCGCTTCCAGGTGCCGCGTTTCCGCGAGGTCAACAAGATGGCCGACGTCGCGGTGTCGATGCTGCGCCGCGCGCTCGACTCTTTCGCGCGACTCGACCCGAAGGCCGCGCTCGAGTTGGCCGAGGAGGACGAGCAGCTCGACCAGGACTTCGCCGCCGAGATCCGCCAGTTGATCACCTTCATGATGGAAGACCCGCGCACGATCAGCATGTCGATCGACACGCTGTTCATCGCGAAGGCGATCGAGCGCATCGGCGACCATTCGAAGAACATCTCCGAGTACGTCGTCTACCTGGTGAAGGGCAAGGACATCCGCCACACCACGCTCGACGAGAAGAAGCGCGAGACGCTGGGGCTGGACGACGAGTAAGCCCGAACCCATCGGCATGGGCCGGCGGTGACGCTGGCCGACGAAAGGCGGTAACATGGTTGCCGCCTTTTTTCATTTTTCCAGCCCGATACAGAAGGGCGACTCCTCATGCCAACGCCCCCGCCCCCGTCCTCGCCACCGTCGACCTCGGCTCGAACAGCTTCCGCCTGCAGGTCTCGCGCGTCGTCGAAGACCAGCTCTACACCCTCGATATGCTGAAGGAAACTGTGCGCCTCGGCGGCGGGCTGACCGCCGACAAATACCTCGACGACGCGACGCAGGAAGCGGCGCTCGCCGCGCTGGCGCGCTTCGGCGAACGGCTGCGCGGCTTCGCGCCGAGCCAGGTGCGCGTGGTCGGCACCAACACCCTCAGGGTCGCCAGGAACGCGCCGGCCTTCATCGAGCGCGCCGAGGCGCTGCTCGGTTTCCCGATCGAAATCATCGCCGGCCGCGAGGAAGCGCGGCTGATCTACATCGGCGCCGCGCACAGCCTGCCCGCCACGCGCGAGAAGCGCCTCGTGGTCGACATCGGCGGCGGCTCGACCGAATTCATCATCGGCAGCCAGTACAAGGCGCTCGTCACCGAGAGCCTGCCGCTCGGCTGCGTGACCTACAGCCTGCGCTATTTCCCCGACGGCAAGCTGTCCAAGTCCAACTTCAAAGACGCGACGCTCGCCGCACGCAACGAGATCCAGCGCATCGCGCTCGAATACACGCCCGATCAATGGCAGCTCGCCGTCGGCTCGTCGGGCACCGCGCGCGCGCTGCGCGACGTGCTCGAGATCAACGATTTTTCCAGCGCCGACATCACGCTTGCCGGCATGGAAAAGCTGCGCGACGCGCTGATCCGTTTCGGTTCGAACAAGGACGTCGACCTGAACGGCCTGAAGGCCGACCGCGTGCCGGTGCTGCCGGGCGGGCTGGCGATCATGATCGGCGTGTTCGAGGAGCTGGGCGTCGACAAGATGACGGTCGCCGACGGCGCGCTGCGCGACGGCGTGCTGTACGACCTCCTGGGTCGGCAAAGGGAGAAGGACATGCGCGATTCGACCGTGGCGCTGTTCAAGCGGCGCTACGCCGTCGACGTCGAGCAGGCGAGCCGCGTCGGCCGCCTGGCCGAGCGTTTCTACCGCATGCTGGTCGGCGCCGACGTCGACGCTGCGTTGTTCAAGCGCCTGCAATGGGCGACTCAGCTGCACGAGATCGGGCTGACCATCGCGCACACCGCCTACCACAAGCATTCGGCGTATATCCTGCAGAACGCCGACATGCCGGGCTTCTCCAAGCGCGAGCAGGCGCAGCTGGCGACGCTGGTGCTCGGCCACCGCGGCGACATGGGCAAGATGCAGTCGCTGGTCGACGAGCCGCCGCTGTGGCAGGCGATCGTCGCGCTGCGCCTGGCCGTGCTGTTCTGCCGCCGCCGCCAGGAGCCGGTGCTGCCCGAGCCATTGTCGCTCGGTACGCAGCACAAGGGCTTCACGCTGGCGCTCGACCCGGACTGGCTGTCGGCCAACCCGCTGACCGCCAGCGCGTTCAGGCAGGAAGTCTCGCAGTGGAAGCGGGTCGGCTTCGCGCTCGCGATCGGCCGGAACTGAGATGCGCCACGCCGAACTGAAAGACCGCGTGCCGACGCTGGGCGAGGCGCCGGGCACGCTGTTGCCGGTGGCGTCGCCGGCCGTCGCGGACGCCGGCATCGAGCCGTTCATCACGCTGATCGAATACGGTCCCGGCGAGGTCAGGGAGACCGAGTTCCATTCGATCGACGCTGGGCTCGCCTACCAGCCGACGCTGCCGGTGCTGTGGCTCAACGTCTACGGGCTGACCGACCCGGCGTGGATGGCGGCGATCGGCCGGCGCTTCGGCCTGCACCCGCTGGTGCTCGAGGACATCCTCAACGCGCGCCAGCGCCCCAAGCTCGAAGAGTACGAACACTACCTGTTCTTCGCGTCGCGTGTGTTCGACTACGACGGCGACAGCGGGCGGCTGTCGGCCAACCAGGTCTATCTGATCGTCGGCGAGCGCTTCGTCATTTCCTTCCAGACGCGGCCGCTCGGCGTGTTCGGCGGGATACGCGAGCGGATCAAGAGCGCGCGCGGCCTGTTGCGCGAGCGCGGCGCGAGTTTCCTCGCCTACTCGCTGATCGACGCCGTCGTCGACGACTTCTTCGGCGTGCTCGACGCGTACACCGCCCGTGTCGACGCGACCGACACGAGCCTGTTGTCCGGCCGCGAGCCGCCGGTGATCAAGCGCATTCACCGCCTCAAGCGCGACGCGCTGAAGTTGAGGCGCGCGCTGTTGCCGCTGCGCGAAGCGCTGTTGACGCTGACGCGCAACGACCTGCCCTTCATCGGCGACGAGACGCGCGTCTACCTGCGCGACGCCTACGACCACAGCCTGCACCTGATCGAATCGCTCGAATCGTCGCGCGACCTGGTCGCCGGCATGATGGACGTCTACCTGTCGCAGCAGTCGCACCGGCTGAACGTGCAGATGCGCGTGCTGACGGTGATCACCATCATCTTCATGCCGTTGACCTTGATCGCCGGCATCTACGGGATGAACTTCGAGAACATGCCCGAACTGCACTGGCGCTACGGCTACGCGTTCGCGCTGGCGCTGATGGCGGCGGTGGGCGCCGGCATCGGCCTGTATTTCTGGCGCCGGCGCTGGCTGTAAAGCGGCGTTTCCCCACTCCCCCTGCCGGGCATCGAGAGATGCCCGGTTTTTTATTGGCCGACGGCGTCCGGTATCGCCCACTTGAATATACCCTTGTGGGGTATATAATCGGGTCAGACATTCGAGGAAAGACCGTCCATGACCACCGCCCTGACGCTGCCCATCGCGGGCATGAGTTGCGCCGCCTGCGCCACAAGGCTCGAGAAGGTGCTGAACCGCCAGAGAGGCGTGAAAGCCGCGGTCAGCTTCGCCAGCGAGTCGGCGCGGCTCGAACTCGCCGACGACGCGCCGGACGTCGCAATGTTGGCCGAGCTCGTCGCCCGCGCCGGCTTCTCGGTGCCGAATGAAACGGTCGAACTCGCGATCGAAGGCATGAGCTGCTCGTCGTGCGTGGCGCGTATCGAGAAGGTCACGCAGCGTTTGCCGGGCGTGACGGCGGCGGTCAACTTCGCCAGCGAGACCGGGCACTTTTCCTTCCCGGCCGGCAGCGTCACGCCGCAACAACTGATGGACGCGGTGAAGAAGGCCGGCTACGCCGCGCGCGTGACCGCCGCCGAAGGCGCGACGGAGCGCGACGCAGAGAAGCAGGCGCTATGGTTGGCCGAGCGTCGCGTCTTCATCGTCGCCGCGATCCTGACCGCGCCGTTCCTGGTCGAGATGGCCGGCATGGCGGCCGGCTTTCATGAAATCATCCCGCGCTGGCTGCAGTTCGCCCTGGCGACACCGGTGCAGTTCTGGGCCGGCGCGCGCTTCTACCGCGGCGCGTGGCACGCGTTGCGCGGCGGCTCGGCCAACATGGACGTGCTGATCGCGCTCGGCACCAGCATCGCGTGGCTGTTTTCGAGCGTCGTGTGGCTCGCGGGCCGCCACGACTGGCACGTGTACTTCGAGGCGTCGGCCGGCGTGATCACGCTGGTGTGCCTCGGCAAGTTGCTGGAGACGCGCGCCAAGGGCAGGACCGGCGAGGCGATCGCCGCCTTGATGAAGCAGGCGCCGACCGTCGCGCGCGTCGAGCGCGGTGGCGAACTGGTCGAGGTGCCGGTGTCCAGCCTCGCTATCGGCGACGTGGTGCAGGTGCGCCACGGCGAGAGCCTGCCGGCAGACGGCGTCGTGCTGTCGGGCAAGGCCAGCGTCGACGAGTCCTTGCTGACCGGCGAGAGCCTGCCGGTCGACAAGTCCGAGGGCGACGCGGTGTTCGCCGGCACGGCCAACGTCGCAGGCAGCGTGCGCGTGCGCGCGACCGGCGTCGGGCAAGCCACGCAGTTGGCCGAGATCGTCAGGCTGGTGGCCGACGCGCAGGGCTCGAAGGCGCCGATCCAGCGCCGGGCCGACCGCCTCTCGGCGGTGTTCGTGCCGGCGGTGCTCGTCGTCGCGTTGTTCACCTTCGTCGCGACGGGACTGTTCGCCGTCGACTGGAGCGCCGCGCTGATCCACGCGGTCGCGGTGCTGGTGATCGCCTGCCCGTGCGCGCTGGGGCTGGCGACGCCGACCGCGGTGATGGTCGGCATCGGCAACGGCGCGCGTCACGGCGTGCTGTTCCGCACCGCCACTGCGCTCGAGACCGCCGGCCGGCTGACGACGCTGGTCGTCGACAAGACCGGCACGCTGACGCGCGGCGAACCGGCGCTGGTCGCCATCGCGCCGCTTTCCGGTCTCGACGAGGTGAGTCTGCTCGCGTGGGCGGCGGCGGCCGAGGCCGGGTCGGAACACCCGATGGCGCGTGCATTATTGACTGCCGCACGCGAGCGGGGTCTTGTATTGCCCGAAGTTGAGGGCTTCGACGCGACCGTCGGCGCCGGCGTGACGGCAAGTTTGGCCGAGGTCGGAGAGGTCCGTATCGGTGCGCCAGACTGGGTGGGCCGCGTCGATGCGGGTGAGGTCACAAGGTTGGCCGAGGGCGGGCGCACGGTGCTCGCGATGGCGGTAGACGGCGCGCCGACTGCGCTGTTCGCGATCGCCGACACGGTGCGCGACAGCTCGCCGACGGCGGTGAAGGCGCTCATGGCGATGGGCGTCGAGGTGGTGATGCTGACCGGCGACAACGAGACGGTCGCCGCGGCGGTCGCCGCGCGCTGCGGCATCGTGCGCTTCGTCGCCGGCGTGAAGCCGGCGGGCAAGGCGGCCGAGGTCGAGCGCTTGAAGGCGGCGGGCGGGGTGGTCGGCATGGCCGGCGACGGCATGAACGACGCGCCGGCGCTGGCCGCCGCCGACGTCGGCTTCGCGATGGGCGGCGGCGCCGACGTCGCGATCAAGACAGCCGACGTGACGCTGATGCACGGCGACCTGATGCACCTGGTCGCGGCGATCAGGCTGTCGCAGGCGAGTCTCTCGAAAATCCGGCAGAACCTGTTCTTCGCCTTCGTCTACAACGTGCTCGGCATCCCGCTGGCGGCTATCGGTTTATTGAGCCCGGTGATCGCCGGCGCGGCGATGGCGGCCAGCTCGGTGTCGGTGGTCGGCAACGCCTTGCTGTTGAAACGCTGGAGGCCGTAAGGGAAAGCGCAAAAAAGCTCGGCCAACCTTCTAAGGTTGGCCGAGCTTTTTTGCGGGGTTTATAACACTATCGTCTGGCCGCTACGGATCGCGTCGACCTTGAGGCGCGAGGGCAGCGTCGCGCGGATCTCGGCCATCATCTCGGTTTCGCGCCCCGGTTCGAGGTGGCTGATCCACAGCCGCATGCCGTCCGGCAGACCGTCGAGCAGCGGCGCGAGCTTTTCGGCGCTCAGGTGGCCGAAGCGCTCGGCATTGGCGCTGTCCTTGTTGCGGTAGCTGATCTCGCTGACGATGTCGGAGAGCGTCGCGACGCGCGAGACCGCCTCCCAGAACGCCGGGCACGGGCCGGTGTCGCCGGTGAACGCGAACGCATTCTTCGGCCCTGTAATCAGCCAGCCGATGCCCGGCACGCTGTGCGCGGCCGGCAGCGCGGTGGCGGTGCCGTTTTCCAGTTGTACCTTCTCGCCGACGGTGATTTCTTCCAGCCTCACCCAAGGCTTCGCCGGGTCGGGCAGCCGCGTGTAGTCGGGCCACAGCACGCCGGAGAACAGGTGCGCCCGCAGCGCGGCGAGCGTCTCGGGCTGGCTGTAGACGGTGACGCCCGGGCCGTCGCGGTAGGCGTGGCAGTCGGCGAGGAAGGGGATGAAACCGCAGTGGTCGAGGTGGCTGTGCGTGAGCAGCACGCGCTCGATCTTTTCGAGCTGCTCGACGCCGAGGCTGCCGACGCCGCTGCCGCAATCGATCAGCGTCGTCTCGTCGACGAGGAAACTGGTGGTGGCGACGCCGCGGCCGATGCCGGCGGCGGTGCCGAGCGCGGTCAGCAACATGGGCTTCTCCTCGCAGGCGGGATAGGCTGGATTGTAGGCCATGAAGGGAGGGCGTAGCCGCCGCTCCCCGTTGCCTTCAGCGCTCCAGACGCCGCCGCACGGCACGGCTGATCGATTCGACGCCCCAAGATAGCAGCAGCATCGCCGCGATCACGCTCGCCGCGCTCTGCTGCTGGAACAGCGACAGCGCCAGATACAGCTGCTGGCCGAGCCCGCCGGCGCCGACGATGCCGAGCACCGCCGCGATGCGGATATTGTTCTCCCAGCGGTACAGCGTGTACGCGATCCACTGCGCGAGCACCTGCGGCAACAGGCCATAGGCGAAGGCCGCGATCCGTCCGGCGCCGAGAGCGATCAGCGCCGTCTCGGGCGCGCGCGGCGCGTTCTCCAGCGTCTCGGCGAACAGCCGGCCCAGCACGCCGCTGGTGTGCAGCGCCAGCGCCAGCACGCCGGCCGCAGGCCCGAGCCCGACCGCCAGCACCGCGAGCGCGGCCCACATCAGGTCGGGCACGCCGCGCAGCAGATTCAGCAGGAATCTCGCCGCCGACTTGGCGAAGCCGCCGAAGCGGCCGGCGGCCGGCACCGCCAAGAGCGCGCCGCCGGCGAACGCCAGCGCGCTGCCCAACAGCGAGATCGCCAGCGTCTCGAGCGTGCCGCGCGTCAGCTCGGCCAACGTCGACATGCCGAAGTCCGGCGGGAAGAATTCGGCGGCGAAGCGCGGCAGGCCGGAAAACTCGAAGCCCGAAGCCCGCCAGCCGGGCGCGAGCCAGGCGACGCTCGCGCCGAGGACCGCCAGCATGCAGGCGGCGACGGCGGCAAGCCCGGCGCGGCTCGTGCTCGCGCGGCGCGACGCGCGGCTGACCGCCTCGGTCATCAGCACCAAGAGCAGGAACACCATCATCAAGGTGCTGACCTCGCCGCCGTTCATCATCTTGATGCTGGTGTCGAGCAGCTGGCCGATGCCGCCGGCGCCGACGAAGCCCATCACCGCCGACGCGCGGATCGCGCATTCCCAGCGGTACACCGTGTAGCTCATCAGCTCGGGCAGCGCCTGCGGCCACACGCCCCACGCGAACCGTGCAAAACGGCCGGCACCCTGCGCGGCGAGCGCGCGCGCGGGCTGCGCCGGCTGCGATTCGACGATCTCGGCATACACCTTGCCGAGCATGCCGCCGTAGGCGAGGCCGAGCGCGAGCACCGCCGGCAGCGAGCCTAAGCCCGCGGCGCGCACGAACAGCAGCGCCCACACGATCTCGGGCACGCCGCGCAGGAAGACCAGCAGCGCGCGCAGCATGCCCTTTGCGCCTTCCGCGAGCGGATGCGCGCGTTCGGCGGTCAGCCGGTGCGCGTCCAGACCGCGGCTGGTGAGAAACGCCACCGGCGCGCCGATGACGATCGCCAATGCCAACCCGACGCTCGCGACCGCGAGCGTGGTCAGCGTTTCCCTGAGCAGTGACTCGAGAAAGGCCGCGTCGGCAGAAGGCGGGAAGAAGCCGGCGATGAAGCCGGCCAGCGTCGTCAGCGTTTCGGGCTGGAACAGCGTGAACGGGTTGAACCGGGTATAGGCGGCGCTCGGCAGCAAGAGCGCCAGCACCACGAGCGTGGTGACGACGCGCGGCCAGCGCGCCGGGTCGCGCGGTCTACTCAACATCGCTCGCCCCGCGGCAGCAGCGGCGCGGCGATCGGGGACAGGTCGGCCGAGCCTTCCTCGCCGGCGTAGAGCTCGGCCAGCAAGGCGTCGCCGACCGCTTCGCGCGGCAGGTCGAACGCGATGCGACCGGCGCGCACGCCGATCAGGCGCGGAAAGTGCGCGAGCGCGAGCTCTACCGAGTGCAGGCTCATCAACAGCGTCGCGCCGCGCGACTTCGCGTCGTCGGCCAACAACTGCACGGTGAGCTCGGCCAACCTCGGGTCGAGCGCCGACACCGGCTCGTCGGCCAGCAGCAGCGACGGCGCCTGATACAGCGCGCGCGCGACGCCGACCCGCTGCAGCTGGCCTCCCGACAGCGCATCGCAGTGCGACCACAGCTTGTCGGTCAGCCGGACCCGCGCGAGCGCCGCCTCGACGCCTTCGACGTCGCGCGGCGCGATCAGCGAAGCGAGCGCGGCCAGCCGCGACTGCCGAGCCAGCCGCCCGGCCGACACCGCCTGCACCACGCGCTGCCGCGCCGGCAGCGGCGGATGCTGGTAGACGGTGCCGATGCTCCCGCGCAGCGCTTTCAATTCGCCGCGCGACAGCGCCCAGGGGTTGGCCGAGCCTATCGTCACCGTCCCGGTGTCGGGCCGCAGCACGGTGTTGGCAAGCATCAACAGGCTGGTCTTGCCGGCGCCGGACGGGCCGATCAGCGCCGCCTGTTCGCCCGCGTCGAGCGTGAAGTCGACGCCCGACAGCACCGGCCGGCCCGACAGCGTCAGCGAGACCGACTCGAACGCCAGCCTCACTTCAACAGGCCCGCTTCGCGCGCGGCGGTCTCGATGCCCTTGTAGTTGGCGGGCTTAGTCGGGATGAAGCGCGTCGCGCGCTGCAGCTCGAGGATTTCTTTGTCCGCAGGCTTCTTCGCGTCGAGCTTGAGGAAGGCGGCGGCAAGCTTCTTCTGCAGCTTCGCGTCGAGGTTGGAGCGCACCGTCCAGTTGTAGTCGTAGTAGGTCGGCGTGGTGCCGATCAGCTTCACCTTGCTCGCGTCGACCTTGCCGGCCTCGTTGAGCTTGTCCCATACGGATGAGTTGAGCACGCCGCCGTCGACCTTGCCCGACGCGACCCACGCGACGGTCGCGTCGTGCGCGCCCGAGTAGGCGACGTTCTTGAAGTGGGTTTCCGGCTTGATGCCCTGCTTCTGCATGAAGTAGCGCGGCATCAGGTGGCCCGAGGTGCTCGACGCCGAGCCGAAGGCGAAGGTCTTGCCCTTAAGGTCCTTCAGGCTTTGCGCGCCGCTGGCGGTGCTGGCGATGAACTTGCTGGTGAAGCGGCTATCTTCTTCGCGCTGGACCAGAGGCGTGACCTGACCGCGCTGTTTGGCCTGCACGTAGGTGAAGCCGCCGAGCCACGCCAGGTCGATCTTGTCCGAGGTCAGCGCGGTCACGACGCCGGCGTAGTCGGTCACCGGCACGAACTCGACCTTCACGCCCAGCTCCTTCTCCAGGTAGGCGCCCAGCGGCGCGAACTTGCGCTGCAGCTCGGTAGGCGCCTCGTCAGGAATCGCCGATACGCGCAGTACGTCTTGGGCGAAAGTGGCGCCGGCAGTCGCGATCAGCGACAGCGCGGCGAAGGTCTTCACGATTTTTTTCATTCTGTTCTCCCTGCGGACGAAAGGCCGCGGTCAACGAAAAACCGGCCGAGGGCTCGGCCGGTCGGTGCGTGGCGGACGAAAAACCGCCGGATGGGAGGGCGAATATGCCCTCCCGAAATCTTTAGTTACGCGTTACGCGCCGCCTGTTGCGAACGGCTGGCGATCACCCACAGCGCGAGGCCGGCGACGATCATCGGCAGGCTCAGCCACTGGCCCATGCTGATGCTGTACGAATGGCCGAAGATGCCGGCGTCGGGCGTGCGGAAGTATTCGCAGATAAAGCGGAAGCCGCCGTAGCCGATCAGGAACAGCGCCGACACCTGGCGCAGCGGGCGTATCTTGCGGCTGAACAGCCACAGGATCACGAACAGCGCGATCCCTTCGAGCAGGAATTCGTAGAGCTGCGACGGGTGGCGCGGCAGCGCGCCGTACTGCATGAGCTGCGTCATCCATTCGGGCGACTGCTGCGCCATCGCCACATCGTCGCGCTGCGCCTGCGGGAACAGCATCGCCCACGGCAGCGACGGCTCGGCCGGGCGGCCCCACAACTCGCCGTTGATGAAGTTGCCCATGCGACCGGCGGCGAGGCCCAGCGGCACCAGCGGCGCGATGAAGTCGGTCACCTCCCAGAAGTTGCGCCCGTGACGGCGCGCGAACAGCCAGACCGCGACCAGCACGCCGAGGAAGCCGCCGTGAAAGCTCATGCCGCCGTTCCACACCGCGAGGATCTCGCCCGGGTGCGAGAAATAGTAGCCGGGCTGGTAGAACAGCACCTCGCCGAGCCGGCCGCCGAGCACGACGCCGACCACGCCGTAGAGCAGGAAGTCGTCGACCAGCTTGGGCGTCATGAAGGGATGGCCGGCCTTCGCGCGCCGGTTGCCCAGCCACAGAAAGGCCATGAAGCCGACCAGATACATCAGGCCGTACCAGTGAATCGCCAGCGGGCCGAACTGGACGGCGACCGGATCGAATTGGGGATGAACGAGCATTTGTCAGCTTTGGGCGTTTGCGGTAAAAGAAAAGGTTCAGAATTATACTCAGACTCCAGGACAAGGACCCACCATGCCCCAGTATCGTTCCCGCACCACCACCCACGGCCGCAACATGGCCGGGGCCCGCGCGCTGTGGCGCGCCACCGGCATGAAGGATGACGACTTCAACAAGCCGATCATCGCGATCGCCAACTCGTTCACGCAGTTCGTGCCGGGTCACGTGCACCTGCAGAACCTCGGCCAACTCGTCGCGCGCGAGATCGAGAAGGCCGGCGGCGTCGCCAAGGAATTCAACACCATCGCCGTCGACGACGGCATCGCGATGGGCCACGGCGGCATGCTGTATTCGCTGCCTTCCCGCGACCTGATCGCCGACTCGGTCGAATACATGGTCAACGCGCACTGCGCCGACGCGCTGGTGTGCATCTCCAACTGCGACAAGATCACCCCCGGCATGCTGATGGCCGCGTTGCGCCTGAACATCCCGGTGATCTTCGTCTCCGGCGGCCCGATGGAAGCGGGCAAGATCAACTGGCGCGGCGTCACCCGCGGCCTCGACCTCGTCGACGCGATGGTCGAGGCGGCCAACCCGAACGTGTCCGACGAGGAAGTCGCCGAAGTCGAGCGCTCGGCCTGTCCGACCTGCGGCTCCTGTTCCGGCATGTTCACCGCCAACTCGATGAACTGCCTGACCGAGGCGCTCGGTTTGAGCCTGCCGGGCAACGGCTCGCTGCTCGCCACCCACGGCGACCGCAAGCAGCTGTTCCTGCAGGCCGGTCGCACCATCGTCGAACTGGCCAAGCGCCACTACGAGCAGGACGACTATTCAGTCCTGCCGCGCAGCATCGCCACGCGCGAGGCGTTCGAGAACGCGATGAGCCTAGACGTCGCGATGGGCGGCTCGACCAACACCGTGCTGCACCTGCTGGCCGCCGCCAGCGAAGCCGGCGTCGACTTCAAGATGGCCGACATCGACCGCATCAGCCGCGGCGTGCCGTGCCTGTGCAAGGTCGCGCCGGCGACGCAGAAATACCATATGGAAGACGTGCACCGCGCCGGCGGCGTGGTCGGCATCCTGTCCGAACTGAACCGCGCAGGCCTGATCCACGCTGACGTGCCGACCGTGCATGCGGCTACGCTCGGCGCAGCGCTCGAAACGTGGGACGTGATCGGCAAACCGGCCGACGACACGGCGGTGACCTTGTACCGCGCGGCGCCGGGCGGTGTCGCGACGACCATCGCGTTCAGCCAGAGCATGCGCTACCCGGAACTCGACGACGACCGCGTAGACGGCTGCATCCGCAACAAGGAGAACGCTTACAGCCAGGACGGCGGCCTCGCCGTGCTGTACGGCAACATCGCCGAACGCGGCTGCATCGTGAAGACCGCCGGCGTCGACGACTCCATCCTCAAGTTCACCGGCCGCGTGCGCATCTTCGAAAGCCAGGACGACGCGGTCGCGAGCATCCTCGCCGATCAAGTGGTCGCTCGCGACCTGGTGCTGATCCGCTACGAAGGTCCGAAAGGCGGCCCGGGCATGCAGGAAATGCTCTACCCGACCTCGTACCTGAAGTCCAAGGGCCTCGGCAAGGAATGTGCGCTGCTGACCGACGGCCGTTTCTCCGGCGGCACCTCGGGCCTGTCTATCGGCCACGTCTCGCCGGAAGCGGCCGAAGGCGGCGCGATCGGCCTGGCCGAAGAGGGCGACACGCTCGAGATCGACATCCCGAACCGCACGATCAATTTGCTGGTGTCCGACGAGGAGCTGGCTCGCCGTCGCGCGGCGATGGAAGCGAAGGGCAAGGACGCGTGGAAACCGGTCGGCCGCGAGCGCGTGGTGAGCCCGGCGCTGCGCGCCTACGCAGCGATGACGACCAGTGCCGACACCGGCGCGATCCGCGACGTGAGCCAGGTCGAGAAGCAATAAGCACGACCGATTCAGCAGAACAAACGGGCCGCACGATGCGGCCCGTTTTTTTTCGGCAGCGCGAACTTTTCAGCGCTCGTATCGTTCCTACTTTATGACGGCTCGCTTGCGGGCCGCAGTTTCCCTGACAGTTTTGCTTTTCGAGCCGCCGGCAGCGTCATGCTTCCGGCGCTTTTTTCGTTTTTGTCGCAATTTGAAACCCGGTGCCGCCAAGCGAGCGAACGCGAATATTTTCGCGCCTTGCTTGAAGACGTTTAAATTGCTGCAATGCAACATGCCAATGAAGCGTCGTGCTGAAAATAATCAGGCCGGGAGTCTGAGGGGGCGGTGAAGCGATTTGTGAAACGGCGTTCCACCTAAGTGCTTGATCGGGAATGGCTGGTGGGAGAAAGGGAGTCGCTTGCCGGAAAAAAGGCAAAAAAAAGGCGGGGCACGAAGCCCCGCGACAAGTCTACAAAGGAGAAATAGAGGAGAAACTATCAAGAAGCAATTGCTGCATCTCAACGAGAACCGATTATCCGGATTTGCCCCCGGGGTGTCAACAGTGTTTTTTCGCTTTCGTACAATCCTGCACGTCTACGTCGCGTTTTGACGACTTTTTCTGTTTGAAAACGAAAATTAACGAAAAACTCACCCGCGGGTTCTAGGGAGAACCCGGGTTCGTGCCGTTTTGCCGGCTGTGAGACAATGCGCCTATCAAGGAATCCGTCTCGGAGACGTCCCGAACCATGCCGATGTCCGCACCTTCGCTGCCCGATCCGCGGCAGTACTCCGCCGTCCCGCCTTCCAACGACATCCTGCGCCAGACTTCCGCGATCCTGGCGGCCGCCACGGCCGACGAGAGGGAGATGTGGGTGTCCTCGCTCAAATCAAGCCTCGCCGATCGCCTGAGCGTCGAAGACATGGTGCCGATCTCGGTCGCTCTCGCGATGGTCGATTCGGAGGCCGCCTACCGCACGCTGTGGCAGTCGCTCGGCGAAGCGCTCGACGGCGACATCGTCGTGTTCGCGATGCCCGTCGTGCTGGTCGCCGGCAGCAAGGGCGCGGCCTGCCTGTCGGGCGAGCTGGCCGACGTGGAGGGTCTGGCTACGCTCGTCGCCAAGGTCGGGCTGGTGAACGATGCGTCTCGCGTGACGTGGTTGCCGCAACTCTTGCATCCGGACACGCTGGCCGGCGTCAAGTCGGCGCGGCTCTATCGCCTTGCCAACGGCTCGCCCGACGCGGCACGCGACGCGCTCGCCGTCTTGCCGGCCGCGCCGGTCGCTTTGTCGGGCGAGGGCGTATTCCTCCGTTATCTGGTCGGTGTCGCCGAGCGCGGCGCCGACGGTAGCCTGCCGCTTTCCTTGTCCGGCAGCGTCGGCGCCTGGGGCATGCCGCTGATGCAGTGGCTGAACACCGCGCTCAAGACCGAAGGTGTGACCTTGTTCTCGATGCCGCGCGTGCCGCAGGCGCTGACCGCCGCGTTGGTGGCCGGCGGCCAGGCGCGCCACGAGGTCGCGATGCAGGTGTTCGCCAGCAACCGCATCCGCAAGCTGCGCGAGCTGTCGCTTACGCCGGTGGCGATCGCCAGCGCGCACGAAGGCGGCGAGCTGCGCTTCACGCTGTCGGCCAGCGGCGACGTGAAGAACTGGGAAGGCTTCGTGTGGCCGCTGTCGCCACTCGACTCGGTGCCGCTGATCGCAAGCCAGTTCGCCGAACTGATGGCCGACTGCCGCGTCGACGACGTGCGCTTCGTGCCGCAGCTGGCGGCCGACAAGGACGGCGACGTGCCGGTGTTTTTCACCGCCGACGACCTGCCGCCGGCCGGCGCGGCCTTGCAGTAAGTCCCGTCCCAGCTTTCAGCGCGCCTGCCATGCTGCCCCGGGTGTGTCGCAGGATCGATGCGCCGACGGCAACAACACAAATTCCGTTCATGTCCGCCCCGCCGTTTTTTCATGTCGGGCGGGCGGGCGCCTCATGTAGAATTCGTAATGACCTTTAACTTTTGGGTGAAACGACCATGTTTGCAGCCGATCTGACCCTTGCCAAATACGACCCTGAGCTGTCCGCCGCGATGGACGCCGAATACCGCCGCCAGGAAGATCACGTCGAACTGATCGCGTCCGAAAACTACGTGAGCTACGCGGTGATGGAAGCGCAAGGCTCGGTGCTGACCAACAAGTACGCCGAAGGCTATCCGAACAAGCGCTACTACGGCGGCTGTGAGCATGTCGACGTGGTCGAGCAACTGGCGATCGACCGCCTGAAGGCGCTGTTCGGCGCCGAATACGCGAACGTGCAGCCGCACTCGGGCTCGCAGGCGAACCAGGCGGTGTATGTGTCGGTGCTGAAACCGGGCGACACCATCCTCGGCATGAGCCTCGCGCACGGCGGCCACCTGACGCACGGCGCGTCGGTGAATATCTCGGGCAAGCTGTACAACGTGGTCGCCTACGGCCTCGACGAAAACGAAGTGCTCGACTACGCGCAGGTCGAACGCCTGGCGCGCGAACACAAGCCGAAGATGATCGTCGCCGGCGCTTCGGCCTACGCGCTGGAAATCGACTGGGCGCGTTTCCGCAAGATCGCCGACGAAGTCGGCGCCTACCTGTTCGTCGACATGGCCCACTACGCGGGCTTGGTCGCCGGCGGCGAATACCCGAACCCGGTGCCGTTCGCCGACTTCATCACCACCACCACGCACAAGACGCTGCGCGGCCCGCGCGGCGGCGTGATCCTCGCTAAGGCCGAGCACGAGAAGATCCTGAATTCGGCGATCTTCCCGTGCCTGCAGGGCGGCCCGCTGATGCACGTGATCGCCGCCAAGGCGGTCGCGTTCAAGGAAGCCGCGAGCCCGGAATTCAAGGACTACGCCCGCCAAGTCAAGGCCAACGCCAAGGTGATGGCCGAAACGCTGACCGAGCGCGGCCTCAGGATCGTGTCGGGCAAGACCGAATCGCACATGTTCCTGGTCGACCTGCGCGCCAAGAACATCACCGGCAAGGACGCCGAAGCGGCGCTCGGCCGTGCGCACATCACCGTCAACAAGAACGCGATCCCGAACGACCCGGAAAAACCGTTCGTGACCTCGGGCATCCGTATCGGCACCCCGGCGATGACCACCCGCGGTTTCGGCGTCGAAGAGGCGAAGCAGCTCGCGAACCTGATCGCCGACGTGCTCGACGCGCCGCAGGACGAGGCCAACCTCGCCCGCGTCGCCGAGTCGGTGAAGGCGCTGTGCCAGCGGCTGCCGGTGTACGGCAAGTAAGCCTTGCCCTTGTGGCATAATGAAAAGCGGCCTCCGGGCCGCTTTTTTGTCATGACTTTCGGGATGGGCCGGCCATGAAATGTCCGTTTTGCGGCGGTAACGATACCCAGGTCGTCGATTCGCGCGTCAGTGACGACGGCGCGAGCATCCGCCGCCGCCGCCGCTGCGCCGACTGCGACAAGCGCTTTACCACGTATGAGACCGCCGACGTGCGCATGCCGCAGGTGGTGAAGACGAGCGGCCAGCGCAGCGAGTTCGACGAGCAGAAACTGCGCACCAGCTTCCTGCGCGCGCTGCACAAGCGCCCGGTGCCGACCACGCTGGTCGACGAGGCGATCGACCGCGTCAACCACCGGCTCTTGCAGCTGGGCGAGCGCGAAGTCAGCAGCCGCCAGATCGGCGAGATGGTGATGGCGGAGCTCGCGCGGCTCGACAAGGTCGCCTACGTGCGCTTCGCGTCGGTCTACCGCAGCTTCCAGGACGTCGCCGAATTCACCGACGCGATCGAGGAAATCCAGAAGAAGGCCGACTGAGTCGGCACCATTTGACTCTCGGCCAACCTTCAGCGGCTTGGCCGATTAGCGAGAAAGACATGTCGTTTACCGCCGAAGACCACGCGATGATGGCGCGCGCGCTGCAACTGGCCGAGCGCGCGCTCTTCACCACCACGCCCAATCCGCGCGTCGGCTGCGTGATCGTCAAGGATGGCCGTATCGTCGGCGAGGGCTGGCATCACGAGGCCGGCACGCCGCACGCCGAAGTGCACGCGTTGGCGATGGCAGGCCTGGCCGCGCGCGGCGCGACCGCCTACGTCACGCTCGAGCCGTGCAGCCACCACGGCCGCACGCCGCCGTGCGCCGACGCGCTGGTCAAGGCCGGCGTCGCGCGCGTGGTCGCGGCGATGGGCGACCCGAACCCCGATGTGAACGGGCAGGGGATGAAAAGGTTGGCCGAGGCAGGGATCGAAACCGAAGTCGGGCTGCTGGAGTCGCAGGCCCGCGAACTTAACAAGGGTTTCCTGTCGCGCATCGAGCGCGGCCGGCCGTGGGTGACGGTGAAGACCGCGTCCAGCCTCGACGGCAAGACCGCGCTCTTGAACGGGCAGAGCCAGTGGATCACCGGTCCCGAGGCGCGCCGCGACGTGCACGCGCTGCGCGCGCGTTCTTGCGCGGTGCTGACCGGCAGCGGCACGGTGATCGCCGACGATCCGCAGCTGACGGTGCGCGAGGTCGAGACGACGCGCCAGCCTATGCGCGTGGTGGTCGACAGCGCACTGGCGACATCGTTTGACGCGAAGATTTATAACACGGAAGTCGCGCCGACCTGGCTGGCGACGGCCGTCGCCGACCCTGCCCGCCATGTGCCTTATCTTGCGCGCGGCGTCCACGTGAAGGTGTTGCCCGCCGCCGATGGCCGCGTCGATCTTGCCGCGCTGCTTTCAACGTTGGCCGAGGCCGGCGTCGGCGAGCTGATGGTCGAGGCCGGCGCGGGGCTGAACGGCGCCTTGCTCGCCGCGGGCCTCGTCGACGAACTGTACCTTTACTACGCGATGACCTTGATCGGCCATCATGCCCATGGCTTGTTCGAGTGGTCTGAGTTAACATGCCTCCGTAATAAACAGGCTGTGCGACTCCTCGATTGTCGCGCGGTCGGCGCCGACCTGCGGCTGATCTGCGCGGTAGAGGTCTCCCGCCCGGCAGCCTGAGCATCCAAGGAGAAGGTATGTCAGCGGTCTGGGATGTCTACGGATCAAACTTTCCCGGCGATAAGTCCGACAAACCGTCCGAGACGCCGGAGTCGGCTGCGACCGGCCCGGCGCTGTCCGGTGCCTGGGACGACATGCTCGCCGGACACCGGCTCAAGCTGGCCGGCAGCGACGGCAGCGATGCGCCTGCCGAGCCCTCGTCGGGCGGCGAAGCGCCGTCGTGGAACGAGTTCGTCCGGCAGCATCAACTGCCTCAGCGTGAAGGCGACGCGCCCGCGGCCAGAGGCTCGGCGCTGTCCAGCGCGTGGGACGACCTGTTGGCCGGCCACCGCCTTCCCGTCGAGGCGAGCGAGCCGGATGCCGGCCCGGCCAAGAAGACCGGCGACTCCACGCTCGGCAACGCGTGGGAGGACATGTTCGCCGCGCAACGCCAGCAGATCAGCGAAGCCGAGCCCGAGCCGGTGCAGAGGAAGGGCGCGCCGTCGATCTTCGACCTGTGGGACGGCGTTTACGCCGAACGCAAGATCGAGCGACTTGAGGGCTCGGCGCCGCTGCCGCCGGAGCAGACGGAGACGCGGGGCAAGCTCGACCAGCCGAGTACGCTCGCGTCGATCGCCGGCGCGTGGTTCGGCCGTTTCAACGAGCGCTTGGACGACGCCGAGCCTGCGCCGAGCGAGGCCGATGCGCCATCGATGTTCGGTGTCTGGGGCGACCTTTATAGCAAGCCGAACCGCGCTGAGGAAATAGCCAACGAGGCTTTTACTGGTCCCGTGCCCGACCCCTTGTCCGACGCACCGGGTGCCGCCGCCGCGTTCCAGCAGTGGAGCGAGTTGACGCCGAACAAGACGCTACTGCAGCGCGTGAGCGCGACGGCCGAAGAATCGCCGGCCTACCGCCCGGTGCAGGCGTATCTCAGCCTCTTGGCGCGTCGTGGCGCCGATCCGCAGGCGCTGCTCGCACGCCAGCGCCTGCTCGGCCAACTGCTGCCGCATCTGAATGGCATCCGCTACGACGGCTACCGCGTCGCGGTCGAAACCTTCCTCGCCGGCTGTCGCAACGGCGAGCGCGGCGCCGCCCTGCAGTGCGCGCGCGAATACTTCTATTTCTGGATCGGCGACGTACGGCGGCTGGCTTCGGTCGCCGGACGCCAGGGTTTCTCGACGCGCGAGGTCGCACTCGAGAATTCGGCGGGTTTCCAGTCGCTGCGCGAGCGCATGGGGCAGGAAGGCTTCGTACGCTTCCCGCCGTCGCTCGACATCTACCTCGGCCACCTGTACGAGCACGGCCTGTCGAGCGGCGAGCTGTCGCGCCGCGAGAGCCTGGTGCAGGCGCTGATCTACCTGCAGGGCGGCGCGCCCTACCTGCCCGAGCGTTACCGGATGGCGGTCGACGCGCTGTTGATGCATTTCTCCGAGCTCGCAGACAAGTCGGCGGTCGTGTCGCTGGCGCGCGAGTTCTTCTACTACTGGGTGTCGGTCCCGCCGGCGTCGGCGCGCGCCGGCTGAGCAGCGAAGAACGCCGCCAGCGCCTTGGCTGCCGCCTCGGGCTGTTCGAGGTGCAGCATGTGGCCGGCGTTCTCTACGGTGACTTCTTCCAAATCAGCGAAGCATTCGCGGCGTTCGTCCAGCGTCGCGAACACGCCCTTGGCCATCGGGTGATCCCAGGTGTCGCCGCCGATCAGCCACAGCACCGGCGCGGCGATGCGCCGCCAGCAAGCCTTCGCTTCTTCCAGCCGGTACAGCACCGGGTTCACCATCTTGTGGCGCGGGTCGGCGCGGTAGCGCAGCGTGCCGCCGTCTGCCACCGTCAACGCTTCGGCCATGAACCGCGCGCGTTCGCGCGTGAGATGTCTGTTGCGCTCGATCTGGCGCTCGGCCACCCTTTCCACGCTTTCCAGTGGCCCGAACACCGGCGCCGCGCGCGTCTCGCGCAGCCAGCGCGCGTAGCGGCCCGGCGCTTCTTCGGGCTTGGTCGCCGGCAGGCCGAAGCCTTCGAGCGACGCGAGCTTCGCGACGCGCTCCGGCCGGATGCCGGCGTACAGCATGGCTACCATGCCGCCCATGCTGTGTCCGGCCAGCCACACCGGCGAGCGCGGCGAAAAGTGTTCGAGCAGCGCGTCGAGGTCGGCGAGGTAGTCGGGCGCGTAGTAGCCGCCGACATTCCAGTCCGATTCGCCGAAGCCGCGCCAGTCGATCGATACCACGGTCCAGCCGGCCGGCAGCGCGTCGACGAGGAACTGGAACGACGCCGAGCAGTCCATCCAGCCGTGCAGCAGGAACAGCGTCGGCGCATCGGCTTCGCCGTGCCAGACGCGAACATGGTGGCGGTGGCGGTTGAGGCCGAGAAGCTGTGAGGAGCTGGGGCGGGAGAGGGCGGTCATGACGCTATTGTAGCGTCATCAAGGTCCGGCCGAGCTCGGCCAACCTTGCTTATTCAACAGGCAAACAAAAACGCCACCGCGAACGGTGGCGTCTGGCAAGGAAGGAACGGCGCGGTTCAGCGCGACACGTTGTAGTTCGGCGCTTCCTTGGTGATCTGCACGTCGTGCACGTGCGACTCGCTCATGCCGGCCGAGGTGATCTCGACGAACTCGGCCTTCTCGTGCAGCTCGGCGATGGTCTTGCAGCCGAGGTAGCCCATGGAAGAGCGCAGGCCGCCCATCAGCTGGTGGATCACCGGCACGATCGAACCCTTGTACGGCACGCGGCCCTCGATGCCTTCCGGCACGTATTTGTCGGCGGACGAGCTGTCTTGGAAATAGCGGTCGGAGGAGCCCTGCGACATCGCGCCGAGCGAACCCATGCCGCGGTAGGACTTGTACGAACGGCCCTGGTACAGCTCGACCTCGCCCGGTGCCTCCTCGGTGCCGGCGAACATGCCGCCGAGCATCACGCAGTGCGCGCCGGCGGCCAGCGCCTTGGCGATGTCGCCCGAGAAGCGGATGCCGCCGTCGGCGATCAGCGGCACACCGGTGCCGGCCAATGCGTCGGCGACGTTGTGGATCGCGGTTAGCTGCGGTACGCCGACGCCGGCGACGATACGCGTGGTGCAGATCGAGCCCGGGCCGATACCGACCTTGACACCGTCGGCGCCGGCTTCGACCAGCGCGCGCGCGGCGGCGGCGGTGGCGATATTGCCGCCGATCACGTCGACCTGCGGGAAGTTCTGCTTGACCCAACGCACGCGGTCGAGCACGCCCTGGCTGTGGCCGTGCGCGGTGTCGACGACGACGACGTCGACGCCGGCCTCGACCAGCGCGGCGACGCGCTCGTCGGTTTCAGCACCGACGCCGACCGCGGCGCCGACGCGCAGACGGCCTTGGCCGTCCTTGTTCGCGTTCGGGTGTTCGCGGGTCTTGATGATGTCCTTGACGGTGATCAGGCCCTTTAGTTCGAAGGCGTCGTTCACCACCAGCACGCGCTCGAGCTTGTGCTGGTGCATCAGATCGCGCGCCTCGTCGATGCTGGCGCCTTCCTTGACGGTCACCAGGCGCTCGCGCGGCGTCATGATCGAACGGACGGTCACGTCGAGGCGGGTCTCGAAGCGCAGGTCGCGGTTGGTGACGATGCCGACCACCTTGCCGGCCTCGACCACCGGCAGGCCGGAGATCTTGTGCTGGCGGCTGAGGGAAACCAGATCGCGTACCAGCATGTCTGGAGCGATGGTGATCGGGTCCTTGACCACGCCGCTTTCGTGGCGTTTCACCTTGGACACTTGCTGCGCCTGCTGCTCGGCCGACATGTTCTTGTGCAAGATGCCGATGCCGCCTTCCTGAGCGAGCGCGATCGCCAGGCGTGCCTCGGTCACCGTGTCCATGGCGGCGGACAGGATCGGTAGGTTCAGCTGGATATTGCGGGTCAGGGCGGTGGACAAGAGGACATCGCGCGGCAGGACGGCGGAGTGCGCGGGGACAAGCAGGACGTCGTCAAAGGTATAGGCTTTTTCGATGATACGCATCTGGCATTTTCCTTTGCGGCAAATAAACATTATACCGGCTAACGTTTTCGCTGGCAAAATCAGGCAAACCCTGCTACGGCGATCCATTAAAGGGGTGACGCGCGGTCTCACCAGCATACAGCGGCCCTCGGGCCAGAATAGGGAGGAATGATGAAACTTGTCGCTTTGATCAGCTGTGCGACGCTGTTGTTCGCCGCAGGCGCCCACGCCACGGTCTATACGTACAAGGACGCCAACGGCAAGACGGTGTTTTCCGACCAGCCGCCGCCCGGCGTGACCGCGAAGCCAGTGACGGTCAAACCGGCCGCGACGCCGCCGGCCTCGGCCAACGCCGCCGTCAATGCTTCGGGCGGCGTCGCTAGGCCTAAGGCCGACACGGGCAAGGAGCTCGACGCGCAGAACGCCAAGGTGAAGGAGGAGAATGCCAAGATCGACGCGCAGAACGCCAAGGTCAAGCAAGAGAACTGTACGCGCGCGCGCGGCAACCTGGCGGTCGTGCAGCAGGGTGGGCGGGTGAAGTTCGTCGACAAGAACGGCAACGTGCAGTACCTCGACGACAAGAACCGCGCCGACCAGCTGCGTCAGGCCGAGCAGAACGTAGCGACCTGGTGCAAGTGAAAACGCCGCCCCACACCTTCGATCCGAAACCGGTGCTCGCCAACCTGCCCGGCCTGCCCGGCGTCTACCGCATGCTCGACGCGCGTGGTGACGTGCTCTATGTCGGCAAGGCGATCGACCTGAAAAAGCGCGTCAGCTCCTACTTCCAGAAGAGCGACCTGTCGCCGCGCATCCAGTTGATGGTACGCCAGATCGCCGCGATCGAGACCACGGTCACGCGCAACGAGGCCGAGGCGCTGATCCTCGAAAACAACCTGATCAAGGCGCTCGCCCCGAAGTACAACATCCTGTTCCGCGACGACAAGTCGTATCCCTACCTGATGCTGTCCGGCCACGCGTTCCCGCAGCTGGCGTACTACCGCGGCCCGCTCGACAAGCGCCACCAGTTCTTCGGTCCTTACCCGAACGGCTACGCGGTGCGCGAGAGCATCCAGATTCTGCAGAAGGTGTTCCGCATTCGTACCTGCGAGGACAGCGTGTTCGCCAACCGCTCGCGGCCCTGTCTCCTTTACCAGATCAAGCGCTGCTCGGGACCGTGCGTCGGCTTGATCAGCCCGGACGACTACCGGCGCGACGTGCAAAGCGCGGTGTCCTTCCTGCAGGGCAAGCAGAACGAGCTGATAACGCTCTTGTCGCAGCGCATGGAAGCGGCCGCGGCGGCGCTCGAATTCGAGCAGGCGGCCGAACTCCGCGACCAGATCCAGGCGCTGGTGCGCGTGCAGGAAAAGCAGTTCGTCGAGAGCAATACCAGCCAGCTCGATTGCGACGTGGTGGTCGCGGTCGAAGAGGGTGGCTTGAGCTGCGTGAACCTGACGATGATCCGCGGCGGCCGCCACCTGGGCGACAAGAGCTTCTTCCCCAATAGCGCCGGCGACGCCGACGCGCTGGCGACGCTCGAGGCCTTCCTCGGCCAGCATTACCTCGGCGCGCCGCTGCCGCCGCTGATCCTCGTCAACCTCGACGTCAGCGAGGTGCTGCGCGATTACCTCGTCGAGCGCGCCGGGCGCCGGCTCGCGATCAACGCCAACCCGATCGGCGAGCGGCGCGTGTGGCTCGAGATGGCCGAGAAGAACGCGCGGCTGGCGATCGGCCAGCGTGCGGCGAGCCGCGCGACGCAGACGCTGCGCCTCGAGGCGTTGGCCGAGCAGCTGGAAATGGAAGCGCTCGAGCGGCTCGAGTGCTTCGACATCAGCCACACGATGGGCGAGGCGACCGTCGCCTCGTGCGTGGTGTACGACAAGGGCGCGATGCAGCCGTCCGAATACCGGCGCTACAACATCGAGACCGCCGCGGCCGGCGACGACTACGGCGCGATGCGCGAGGTGCTGACTCGCCGTTATACCAAGTTGGCCGGGGGCGAAGGCAAGCTGCCCGACGTCGTGCTGATTGACGGCGGCAAGGGCCAGGTCGGCGTCGCGCTCGAGGTGTTGGCCGAGGTCGGCCTCAACCTGCCGGTGGTCGGCGTCGCCAAGGGCGAGGAGCGCAAGGTAGGTCTGGAAACCCTGATTCTGCCGTTCCTGCAAAAGACGGTACAATTGCCGAGCGACCATCCGGCGCTGCACCTGATCCAGACCATCCGCGACGAGGCACACCGCTTCGCCATCACCGGCCACCGCGCGCGCCGCGCCAAGGCGCGCGTCACCTCGAGCCTGGAAGACATCCCGGGCATCGGCGCCAAGCGTCGCCAGCGCCTGCTGACCCGTTTCGGCGGCCTCAGGGGCGTCGCGGCGGCCAGCGTCGACGACCTGGCGCAGGTGGAAGGCATCAGCCGCGCGCTGGCCGAAAAAATTTACAACGCCCTGCATTAAGACGCGCCCCCCATGCCCTTTAATCTGCCCATCTTTCTGACCTGGCTGCGGGTCGGCCTGATCCCGGTCTTCGTGATCGTCTTCTACCTGCCGGACACGGTGCTGACGCCGCGCTCGGCCAACCTCCTGGCGGCGCTGATCTTCGCGGTGGCCAGCATCACCGACTGGCTCGACGGTTACCTCGCGCGCCGGCTCGGCCTGACCTCGTCGTTCGGCGCCTTCCTCGACCCGGTGGCCGACAAGCTGATCGTCGCCGCCGCGCTGATCCTGCTGGTCGACCAGGGGCGGACCTACGCCTGGCTCGCGATGATCATCATCGGCCGCGAGATCGCGATCTCGGCGCTGCGCGAGTGGATGGCGGAAATGGGCAAGCGCAAGAGCGTCGCGGTGGCGACCATCGGCAAGCTCAAGACCAGCGCGCAGATGGCGGCCATCCTGCTGCTCTTGTTCGCCGAACCCTTGATTCCGGGCGTGTCGACCCTGCTCGTCGGCAACCTGTTCATGGTGGTCGCGGCGATTTTGACTTTGTGGTCAATGGTTTATTACCTGCGCATGGCGGCGCGCGAATTTTCAGGAAAATAAACTGAACGGAATGTGTTGACAGCCCCAGATTAATCCTTATAATTCGCAGTCTCTTGCAGCAGACGACGAGTCGAAAGCGAGAAAGTTAGAGCGGGAATAGCTCAGTTGGTAGAGCGCAACCTTGCCAAGGTTGAGGTCGCGAGTTCGAGCCTCGTTTCCCGCTCCAGCATGATCCAGGTCATGCGGGAATAGCTCAGTTGGTAGAGCGCAACCTTGCCAAGGTTGAGGTCGCGAGTTCGAGCCTCGTTTCCCGCTCCAAAAGCCTGTTTCAGAAAATCTGTGTGATGCGGGAATAGCTCAGTTGGTAGAGCGCAACCTTGCCAAGGTTGAGGTCGCGAGTTCGAGCCTCGTTTCCCGCTCCAACCGTCACACAGCAATACGCGGGAATAGCTCAGTTGGTAGAGCGCAACCTTGCCAAGGTTGAGGTCGCGAGTTCGAGCCTCGTTTCCCGCTCCAGTTTATTGCGACCCGGTGGCAGCCGGTTCGACGCCAGTCAAAGGCGGGGTAGCAAAGTGGTTATGCAGCGGCCTGCAAAGCCGTCTACGCCGGTTCGATTCCGACCCCCGCCTCCAATTCAGTTGATTATTTCGCCCGGGTGGTGAAATGGTAGACACAGCGGACTTAAAATCCGCCGACCTCGCGGTCGTGCCGGTTCGAGTCCGGCTCCGGGCACCACATCAGCATCCAGCGAAGTCCAAGTAAGTCCAGATAACCCGCACAGCACAAGGCTTTGCGGGTTTTTTGTTGTCCAGCGTCGTCCAGAAACATCCAGCTACATCCGGCCAATCTGTGTACCTTTTTGTGTACCTTCCTAGAACGCCCCCGGAAAAAGGTACACAATCCCGTCACTAGCACCTTTTCCGATTCATACACTGGTTAGAAAAATGTATGTATGACCCTCAAGCGCCCCGTGGCATCGGATCGGCCGCGCGGCTGGGGATTCATCCATTTTCCCGACCCCCTCAAAAAACCGTTGTGACAGTTGTGACGGTTGTGACAGCCAATAAATCAAAGGCTTACATGGGGTGCCGTGTTGTGACAAAACCGTTTGTCACAACGTGACAGGCCAGAATCGGGGCAAAACACCAGCCGGACCCCATCGCCTGATAGCCAAGCAAGGCCGCCGAAAGGCGGGCGCGGATGGGGCTTCGCCCCAGCCTAGCGGCGCATCGGAGATGGGATCGAAAAGGTACACCGCAAAAGGTACACACGAGGACCACGCCATGCCCCTGACCGATCTCGCCATCCGACAAGCCAAGCCGCAGGACAAGCCCTATCACCTGGCGGACGGTGGCAGCCTGTTCCTCGAAGTGACGCCCGCCGGCGGCAAGCTGTGGCTGTTCCGTTACCGCTTCGCCGGCAAGCCGGGCAAGTTGTCCTTTGGCAAGTACCCGGCGGTAACGTTGGCCGAAGCGCGCGACAAGGCCGCCCAAGCGCGTCGCCAGCTTGAAGAGGGAGCCAACCCCGGGCACGCGAAGAAAGTCGCCAAGGTGGCGGCCAAGGTCGCAGCCGCCAATGCCTTCGAGGCCATCGCGCGCGAGTGGCACGCCAACGAGCTGCCGCGCTGGACCGAAGGTCACGCCGTGCGGGTGCTCGAATCGCTTGAGGCGGATGCTTTCCCGGCCCTCGGCAAAATCCCTGTCACCGACCTGACCGCCCCCTTGATCCTCGACGCGCTGCGCAAGATCGAGAAACGCGGCGCGGTGGAAACCGCCGGCCGCGTCCTGCAACGCGTCAACGCAATCATCCGCTATGCGATCCAGACCGGCCGGGCCGAATACAACCCGGCCGCCGACCTGGCCGGCGCTCTGAGTGCGACCAAGGTCGAGCACCGGCCGGCTATGCCGCGCAGCGAGCTGCCCGAGTTCTATCGCCGCCTCGCCGCCGAGCCGCTACACCAGCCGACGCGGATCGCGATGCACCTGCTGATCCTGACTTTCGTTCGGCCGGGCGAGCTGCGCGCGGCGCGCTGGGACGAGTTCGATATTGAGCGCGCCGAATGGCGCATCCCGGCCGAGCGAATGAAGATGCGCGCGCCGCACCTGGTGCCGCTGTCGCGCCAAGCGCTCGCCCTGCTGCAGGAATTGCGGCCGCTGACCGGGCGCGGCGCGCTGCTGTTCCCGGCCATGACGGACCACGACAAGCCGATGAGCGAGAACACCCTGAGCTACGCGCTCGGCCGCATGGGCTACAAGGGCACCGCCACGCCGCACGGCTTCCGCGCGCTAGCGTCGACGGTGCTGAACGAAGAAGGCTTCGATCCCGACGTGATCGAGCGCCAGCTCGCGCACGCGGAGCGCAACAAGGTCCGGGCTGCCTATCACCGCGCCGAATACCTGGAAGAGCGGCGGCGCATGCTGCAGTGGTGGGCAGACTTCCACGACAGCCAGCAGGGCGGCAACGTGCGGCCGGTCAACTTCAAGCGCTCGGCCTGAGTCGAGTGCCGAAAACTTCGGCGCGATGCCACAAGAGATGTCTATGCCCAATGTAACCATGCTGTCCAACCCCTTCGAGTATCTGGGGAAGGCCAAGCCTGACTATCTGCCCCTTTCGATCTGGGATCGCGTCCAACATGACTTGAAAAGCGGCCGAGTTTGGTTTTTCAAACGCTACGAAAATCTACTCTTTAGCCAGGACTCGCAGGCCCTCTTCAAGCTGCTTGGACGCAAACCCAATAAGAATGAGGTAGCACAAGGGGCAAGAGTCTGGACGGGTGATGACTATGTTAGCTGGCTCGAAACCCATAACCGCATTTATGCGTATTACATTGATCGTGATCCGTATGGTACGTATCACGATATCAAGCGCAAACTTTCCGATACGGTCGATCAGGCGAGCCAGTTGATAGCTACACTCCGTGACCTATATGCCATGCATGGTGCTTTAGAAAGAGGGGCTAATGTCTTGCCAGTAGAGCTAAAAAACCTTGCCTTCGCTTATCGGGCGGCTGTCTCCGTAAACAATGACAGCGGGGGGAATGCCAAGCGTTTTGAGGCGCTAGCGGGGCTGGAAGAAGACTCCACAGAGGCGCGCGCCTTGGAAGAAGAGATAAGCATGCATGGGGTGAGGGGGCACCTGCCGACATTGGCTGACATGCTGGAGGGAGTTACAACGCGAATCCGCTGGCATCAGGACAGATTTGAACGAGATGGCAAGCATGGGTTTTCGATTGGCAACTATACCCCTGACTCTTTATTGGCCCGCTACGTTGCTCTATTCGATGCTGGCATTGAGGAGAGCCCCTTCGTAAAGATTGCCCAAATACCCCGAGTGTCCCATCAAGCGATGAGCCTGCAATGTGGACTGGTTTTTCCCGATGAGGATGTCACGAAAGACCGGATTAACGACATTCGAAAACGCATCAAAAAAGCCAACTCCAAGTAGCGATAGCCTGCCCCAGTGGGCGCTAGCCCCGTTTTTTGACGTGCGGCACCCATGGGTCAAGGTACGAAAAAGATGAGTAGCACCCATATTATCTAGCCCGAGAGCAGTCCCTAACATCCTCCTTGCCAAACGTCATTGCACGTTTGCGGTTAAACCAACCCAAGCAAGGAGGATGTTTCATGCAAGCCGACTCAATCGACCCCCGTCGCCTGTTGACCCGCCAACAGGCCGCCGACTTCCTCGGCGTTTCCGTCTTCACCCTGAACCAGTACGCCAGCGAGGGCAAAGGCCCGGCCTTTGCCAAGCTCGGCCGCAAGGCCGTTTATCGGCTGGCCGACCTGGAAGCCTACCGCACCGCCCAAGCCGAGCCCGTCGCCGCGCCGTTGTTGGCCGCCACGCCGCCCGCCAGTATGCAGACCGGTGGGCTCTACATCATGCGCTTGCCCGAGGTGCTCCGTCGTATCGGGCTGTCCCGCAGCAGCCTCTACGCCAAGATCAAGACCGGCGACTTTCCTGCACCGATCAAACTGGGACCGCGCTCGAATGGCTGGAATTCCGCGATTGTCGAGGCATGGATTGCTCAACGTCTGAATGCCAATGTGGCGGAGGTGGCGTAATGGCCGGCAAGCCGATGAACGCGCCTGCGCGCCAAAAAGCGAAAGGCCCGGCGGTGGTGCGCCGGGCCTTCACTGGAAACTGCTCTGTGTCCTCTCCCCGTCGGCGGGTCGAGTGCGGTGATTCTAGCAAAGCCGCCACCGCCAAGCACCCGGTTTCGGCGTGCCCGCTGTGCGGCGAGCGCCGTGTCCTCGGCAAGCGGCTGGTGTTGCCGTTGCTCGGCCAACCGTTCGCCGCCGCTGTGTGCGCGAGCTGCCACGACGCGGCCGGCATCAGTCCCGGCTATCGCGCCAGCCTGGCGCATCGCGTCGCGCAACACCAGCTCTACCGCCCGGAGGTCTGCCATGCCGCATGACGCCGAAACCTTGAAGCAGGCCCACGAGGCATTGGGCCGGTTTTTCCAGCAATACCCCAAGGTGTTTGCGATGGTCCAGCAGCGGATTATCGAGGACGGCCCCGGCTTCCTGGATGCCTTGGCCTTGCGTGCGCTGGACGACGAGCGGGCCGGCCGGCTTGACGCCATGCCAGCCGACAGCGAGAATGCCCCCGTCGTGTTCAATAGCGCGACCGAGATTGGCGTCTCGAATGCACAGGCGGACAGCCGCCCCACGCGGCGTTTTTTACGTCCGTCACACACCATTGGTGCGTCTTCTTCTATGGCGGGCCGTGGTGGGAGAGCCTTCGGGCTCGCCGGTTCCCTGTGCGCCGGTACGCCAATCCCGCCATGCGCCTGCCACCCCCGATTGGCGTCGGGAGGCGGGTTTGACACCGCACAGGAGGCCACCATGCCCCGCACGATCTCGCGCGCCCTCGCGCACCTGTTCCCCGTATTCGCCGTTCCCGTTTCGACCTTGCCCACGTTGGCCGAGGCCCGCGCGCTTGCCGCCTTGCTGGTGTCCCGTGGCCGTCGCGCCGTGATCCAGCCGGCCGCCGCAGGCTTTACCGTGGCGGAGGTGGCATGATGGAACGTCAACAAGCCCACGCCCTGAATGCGCTGATCGACCGCGACAGCGCGGTATTCACCCTCGAAAACGTGGCGATGGCACTCGACGAGCTGGCCGCCGCTGCCGCGCTGGTGGACGGCTCGTCAAGCCTCGACGCCTATCAAAGCGTCCTGTTCATGGCCGGCCGCATCGCCACGACCGCCGCGCGCGCGGTCAATTTCGAGCGCGAACAACTATCGGGGGCACGGTCATGATGCAAACCGTCTACTACGTCGCCTATGCGGAGCCGCAAACCTTTGGTCATGGCGATCAAGGCGGCGTCATATCTGCGATGCCGGCATCCGAGAGAGAACACACCAGCCGCGCCGACGCGGAGCGCGAGCTAGCCAAACTGTCCGCCCGGCTCGGCCAACCGTTGCGCGTGCGCCGTCTGACTTCCGGGGAGGGCTGGCAATGAACACGCCAAACGCCTTTCTCTACCTGGCCGAGAATCATCAGACCCTTTCGCGCGGCCCGTGGCATGGCGCTGCCCAAGGTACGGAACCGCTGGCCGATCCCGCCGTGCTTCGGCTGGCCGAGTCGCACGCCGAGGTCATTTGCTCCGACGTGGCCGACAGCCTGCAAGCCTTGTCGCGCCTGCTATCGAACTGCCCGCGCGAAACCGGCGACGAGGCGGCGTTGATGCCCAACGTTGGCGCTTTGCTACGCATCTTGGGCGATGCGCTCGAATTCGGCCTACAGGCGCAGTATGCGGCGCAAAACAGGCGGTCAGAGTGCGAGAACGCCGCCGCCACGGCGCAAGCGCTGCCCGTGGCTGCCGCGTCGGAATCCGAAGCATCGTCGCGTCGCCGCCGCGCCCAACCCACCTAAACAAGGTCCGATCATGATGAATCCCAATCAAACCAACCCGCTCGCCGGGCTGGCGGGCGGAGCCTTGCCCGCGTTCGCCGAAAGCGGCCTAGAGGCGGCGATCTACCCGGCCGCCATCGGCCGCGCCCTGGCCCTCTCTCTGCTGGAAAACCTCCGCTTCCTCGACCGCCTGCCGCTCGACGGCGAAGCGCGTTACCGCGCCGCCCGCGCGCTGTGGAGCGGCTTTGTCCAGACGCTGCTGCCGGCGCTCGACGCCGGCCCGGACGACTTCGACGCCGACTGGCTGTCGCGCTGGCTGGACGACACCGCCGCCGACCTGCTCGACGGCGCGGCGCTGGCCCTGCTGGCGGCCGAGCCGGTATCGCCAACCGAAACCGACCAGGGGGCCGCATGAGCGCCAAACGTCTACCGTTCGCCGAGGTCAGCCGCGCGGCGCTGGCCGGCTTGGGGCGGGTGCTCGACTGGCTGGGCGTGACGCACCAGCAGGCCGGCCACGAAATCCAGATGCTGAACCCGCAGCGCAGCGACGAGGGTTTCGGCTCGTTCTCGATCAACGCCAACACCGGGGTGTGGGCCGACTTCGCCAGCGGCGACAAGGGCGGCGACGTGGTGTCGCTGGTCGCCTACGTCAAAGGCTACGGGCAAGGCGAGGCGTGCAAGGAACTGGCGCGGCTGTTCGGCATTCTGGCCGGCGAGGCTTCGCCCGCCAGCGAGGCCGCACCGCCGCCCTCGGCCAAGCCCGCGCCGGCCGATAGCGCCCGGCCGCTGCTGCCGATCCCGGCCGATCTGCTGGGCCGGATGCCGTGCGACAAGTACAAGCACCCCGGCCAAGTGGTGCAAATGTGGCGCTACAACGATGCCGCCGGCCTGCCGCTGGTGTTCGTCGCGCGGCTCGAACCGGGCATGAACGGGCGCAGCAAGGACTATTTCCCGCTGTCAGTGTGGGAAGACGCCGCGAGCGGCAAGCGCGAATGGCGCTGGAAAAACCTACCCGCGCCGCGCCCTTTGTACGGGCTCGATAGGTTGGCCGAGCGCTCCGCCGCCCCGGTGGTGGTCTGCGAGGGCGAGAAAGCCGCCGACGCCGCCGCCAAGCTGCTGCCCGAGCATGTGGCGGTGTGCTGGATGAACGGAGCCGAGGCGGTCGGCAAGGCCGACTTTTCCCCGCTCGCCGGCCGCGATTGCCTGATCTGGCGTGACAACGACACGCCGGGCGAGGTGGCCGCGCAGGCGGTCGCCGGGGCGCTGGCGAAGGTTGACGCGGCGTCGGTGCGGCACGTCGATGTACGCGCCTTCGCCGACTTCGCGCCGGCCGGCTCGGCCAACGCGCCCGAGCTGGTCGAGGGTGGCGAGTGGAACGACGGCGACGACGCGGCCGACGCGCTCGCCCGGGGGTGGACGCCTGAGCATATCCGCCTGTTGGCCGAGGCCGGGCGCTGGCTGGTCGACGACGCGGCGAGGGATGTGTATGACGCACATACCCCAGCCAGTGCCAACCCCCTGTGCGATGCAGGCACTTCGCCGGCCGGGGCGGTGGGGAGCTGCACCGTCAACGTTGACGGCGCAGACCCGCAGACGCCGCCGGCCGAGCCCGCCGACACCAGCGAGGCCAAGACCCCGGCCAAGCCGGCGAAGCGCGTCAAGCGACCGCCAGCCGGCACGGGCAGCAACCCGTTCAAGGTCACGGATACCGGCGTCTACTTCCAGACCGAAGACATGGATGCCGCGCAGTGGGTGTGCGCGCCGCTGACCATCCTGGCGCGGACCCGCGACCATCAGGGCTTGAACTGGGGCTTGCTGGTGCGTTTCGCCGATCCGGACGGCACTGATAAGGAATGGAACATTCCGGCCGAGCTTCTGGCGAGCAGCGAGGGGGCCGAGGTGGTCAAGGGCTTGCTGTCGATGGGCTTGAGCATCGGTGCGGGGCCGAAGGCACGGCAGCGGCTGCTTGAATACCTGCAGCGTTTCGACGGGGCCGACCGTGCGACCATCGTCAACCGGCTGGGCTGGCACGGCCCGGTGTTCCTGCTGCCCGAGGGCCATCTCGGCGACGGCGGCGCGGCGCTGGTCTATCAGGCCGCCAGCCGACAACGTGAGCTGATGGCGTGCGCCGGCTCGCTGGAAGGCTGGCGGGCCGAGATCGGCCGCTACTGCGTCGGCAATCACCGTTTCGCCTTCGCGGCGTCGGTGGCGTTCGCCGCGCCGCTGCTCGACGTGGTGGGCGCGGAGTCGGGCGGCTTTCACTTCTTCGGCGACAGCTCGCAAGGCAAGACCACGCTGCTACAGGTGGCCGCCAGCGTGTACGGCGCGCCGGGCTACCTGCAGACCTGGCGCGCGACCGACAACGCGCTCGAAGCGATCGCGGCGGCCTATTCGGATTGCCTGCTGCCGCTGGACGAAATCCACCAGTGCGACCCGCGCATCGTCGGCGAGACGGTGTACATGCTCGGCAACGGGCGGGGCAAGGCGCGCGCCAACGACCGGGGCGGCGCGCGCGGCGCGGTGGCCGAATGGCGGCTGCTGTTCCTGTCGTCGGGCGAAAAGACGCTCGAAGCGCACATGGCCGAGGCGCGCAAGGACATGAAGGCCGGCATGGAAATCCGCCTGCTGGCGGTGCCCGCCGACGCCGGGGCGGGGCTCGGCCTGTTCCATGCCCTGCACGACCAGCCCAGCGGCAAGGCGCTGGCCGACCAGCTCAAGGCGGCCGTCGCCAGCCACTACGGCCACCCGGCGCGCGCCTTCCTGACGCGGCTGGTGTCGGAGCGGGCGGGCATTGGGGCGCTGATCGTCGAGCAGATGCGCCGCTTCGCCGCCGACGTGGTGCCGGCCGGCGCGCACGGGCAGGTGCATCGCGCCGCCGCGCGCTTCGCCCTGGTGGCGGTGGCCGGCGAGCTGGCGAGCGCCTGGGGCATCACCGGTTGGCCGAAGGGCGCGGCGTGGGAATCGGCGCGCGTCTGCTTCGCCGACTGGCTGACCCTGCGCGGCACCAGCGGCAACCGCGAGGACGACACCATGCTCGGCAAGGTACGGCTGTTCTTCGAGCAGCACGGCGAGGCGCGCTTTACCCGCCTGTCGCCGGAAACGCTGCTGCACGAGCAGGACGGCAACGGCCCCGACCCGGACCTGCACGCGCCCAAGACGCTGATGCGCTGCGGCTACCGCGCCAAGGATTCGGTGAGCGGCGTGCTGCGTTACTACGTGTTTCCCGAGAGCTTCCGGCACGAGGTGTGCGCCGGGCTGGACGTGGGGCGGGTGTGCAAGCTGTTGCAACAGGCCGGCGCGCTGGAAGTCACCAAGGGCAGCGGCTACCTGTTGCAGACGCGCGCGATCCCCGAGGCCAAGCTGAGCAAGAGCGGCCGGGCGCGGGTGTACTGCGTCACCTCGAACCTGTTCGCCGACCACGGCCACGAGGAGGACGCGGCATGAGCGGCCCGCTCGATAGCTGGTTCGCCGGGCTCGACAGCGGCCCGGCCGCCCCCGATCCCGCCCCAACGCCCGACCGCCGCCCGGCGGTCGCGTCGTCTCTGGCTTCTGTGCGTGGCGAGGGTGAGAGTCACGGGCCGGGCAGCCTCGATGATGGGGCCGAGGTGTCGGGCGAGTTGGCCGCGCCGATCGGCCCGCACGGCGAGCCCTTGCCGTTGCGCTGCCGTGCCTGCGCGCGGCTGGTGTCGGGCCGTTGTCTGGCCGGCGGCTGGGGCGGTGGCGACCCGGTGCCCACGTCCATCCATGCCGGCCGCTGCACCGCCTATGCGTTACGCGCCGGGGTTGGCGTCGGGCGGGTGTGGTGGTGGCGGGTGACGCTGGCCGGTGGCACGTCTGCCTGGCTGATGGGCTGCCCGCCGCTGGCCGAGGTCGACGCGCTCGCCGCCGTGCGCTCAAGCTGGGGCGAGGCCGTCGAGCGAGTCGACGCGATGCCCGGCTTTGACCGCTTGCCGGATGGGCTGGTGTCCTGATCCTGTCCCATTCGTTGCTGCTTCTCACGAGTCGGCGGCGTGCCCTTGCTTGGCCGTGCCGCGCTTCCCTGTCAGCAGGGTTAAGGCGGGCTCGGCCAACCCCTTCAAGCCCTGCAACGGGGCGTGTGTCACGCTGTCACGTTGTGACAGGGGGTGCGTGTCACAGCTTGAATGTCCTTATAAATCAACGATGTCACGACGTCACAACTGTCACAACGATTTTTTGATGGGGTGGGAAAGTTGCCGCCAAGATGGCAAGGCGTCGCCCACAGCGACGACCCTTCGTCCGGCTTGGGTCCTCCCCCGTGGGGCCACCCTATACGGGTGTTCGAGCCCAGAGACTTCGCCAGTCTCTAGCACCATGCGCTTACTAAACTGTTAACTCGGTTAAGTCAGAGGGGGGGCGGGTCGAATCTCTGGCCGGTCCCGTCATCGACCATGTGCCCAGGTGTGCATTTTTATGGAGAACCTTTTTAGAGGGGTGGGGGGGGCAAGCAGGAAGGGGATAGGAAGAGTGAACTGCAGGGTCGGAGGCTTTTTTGATATAGTCTCGGCCGTTGGGGGCGCACCGAGCGGGTGAAGCGCCGCCAGAGGCGTCAGAGCGAGTGGGCCCGGCAGGGTGGCAAGTCGAGCCTGATACGCTCCTTCGGACGCCCAGCGGATCGATTCTGTGTACCTTTTTGTGTACCTTTTTCAAAATCGAAACGACAGAGTCCTTATCTGGCGCGGCTTTTGCGCCACACTTCGATAGAGGCTCCGGCACCATTTCGATTGCCGGCGAAAAATTAAAGAAAAAACCCGCACAGCGCCAGGCTATGCGGGTTTTTTGCTTTTTCGGCCGAAGGTCGATCAGCGAGCCTTTAAATGTAGCGTGCCGTTCGTTGCGAACTGACGCTACGCTCAGTTGTCGTCGAGGTAGTCGTAACCGGCCCAACCCAGTTGCAGGCGCGGCCGCCCGTTGCCGATCTGCGAACGTTTGATGAGGCCGTGCTCGAGCATGTAGCCGAGGTGGCGCTCGATGTCATCCGGCGAGTATTCGCGTCCGGTGGATTCGGAGACGGAGCGGATCAGCGATCGTTCTTCCAGCGTGGGGGAGGTTCCGCGTCCCATCAGGTGCAGGATTTGGAACACCAGTGACTCGTCGTGTGGCATGGCTTCATATTACATTTCATCGAATCGACATTATTTATCAGTCATGACGGGCCTTGTCGTCAAGTGTCGCGGTCGTGTCGTAGCCGGAGATTGAGTCGATGACGAACGCCGAACAGAGGGATTCGCCGTGCGTGGCGTTGTGCACGACGGCGCTGGGCGACCCGGTTTGCCGTGGCTGCGGGCGCACCTTCGACGAGGTCGCACACTGGACGCTGTTGGACGCCGACCAGAAGCGGGACGTGTGGCAGCGGTTGGACGCGCGCCGTCGCTTGCTGGAGATCGGTCTGCAGCACGGTTGCTTGGTCGCGGTCGAACTCGACGTCGCGGGCGACGAATGGGCGTGGGTACCCGCCTTGCCCGAGCTGCCGCGTTTCCGTCTGGCGCGCGGCGATGATGGTCTGCGATTACTGGTGAGAGACCCGGGGCAGGGCGACGTCGAGGAAGCCGCCTTGCCTGACGGTGTCGCACCGTCGGCGGAAAGCTTCGCCGCCTTGCTCGCCGAGCGGTTCGCGATTTAAACGAAGGCAGGGTCAAAGCTTGGCCGCCCGCACGGGCTCGGCCAAGCTTTTTGCTCGGGAAAACGCGGCGTGGGCAAGCAATAGGCGCGTGCGTTTTTATATATTCGCGCAGGCAGAAAGCGCGATCACCGGCGGGGGCGGGATCTGGCCCAAACTATTCGACCTTGCCTTGATCCGCTTCAACTTTCGCTTCGCATAATCCTCTGGCCAATTGTCGGGCAATCGGTAAAATGGCCGGACGATTCGACAATAAGAAGCCCCGCCCCCGGAGGACATACCACAATGGCTTGGTTCTGGCGCGTCTACACCCAGGTCGAAAAGACCTTCTGGAATTCCCTCACCAAAAAGCTCTGCAGTTTCTTCTTCATCAGCGTGTTCCAGCTTTGCATGGTGCTGTACTTGTTCGGCGTGTTGGGCGACATCCGCGAGGTGCTGAACGACCAGAAACTCGACGCCGCCGCGCTCGCCAGCCTCGAGGCCAGCCTCGACAGCGCGCTGTTCTGGACGGTGGCGCTGTGGGCCGGCTCGTTCGTCTTCATCGCCTTCATGGTCTGGTACCTGCGCTACCTGATCGTGCGGCCGCTGAAACAGGTGACGGCGATCTTCGACGAGATCGGCGCCGGCGTCGGCAACCTGTCGAAGGACCTGCCGACGATCACCTACGACGAAATCCGCGACCTCTCGCTGTCGTACAACAAGTTCCTGAAGAAGATGCGCGAGTTGATCAACAACGTGCGTTTGATGACGATCCGCATCGCGATGGACACCGCGTCGACGCGCAAGAACATCGGCGAATCGTTGTCGAGCGCCAGCCAGCAGGACGTGCTGGTCGAGCAGGTGCGCGAGGCGAGCGGGCAGACGACGCTAGGCATCAACCAGGTGACCGAGCAGACGCAGGCGATCTCGGCGACGACCTTGGCCAACCTCGACGTCGCGCGCACATCGAACGACGAGCTGAGCGACGTCGCGCACCGTATCAACGACATCAGCCACAAGGTCGGCCATTTCAACGAGACGGTCGCCGACCTGAGCCGCCGCTCGGGCAGCATCAAGACCATCATCGACCTGATCAAGGACATCTCCGACCAGACCAACCTGCTGGCGCTGAACGCGGCGATCGAGGCGGCGCGCGCCGGCGAGGCCGGGCGCGGTTTCGCGGTGGTGGCCGACGAGGTGCGCAAGTTGGCCGAGCGCGTGAAGACGGCGACCGAGGAGATCTCGGGCAACGTAGACGGCATGCTCGCGCTGGTGGGCGAGACGCAAGAGGAAACCAGCCGCATCACCGAGGACACGCAGGTGGCGCGCGAGGTGGTCGCCAAGACGTCGCAGCATTTCGCCAGGATGATGGGCGACTTCGAGTCGACGGCCAGCAGCCTGACGCAGATCGCCGGCACGATGGAGGCGTTCGCGCACACCAACGGCCAGGTCAATCGCAACGTCAGCGAGATCTACGACCTCGGCCAGCGGGTCAGCGGGCGGCTGAAGCACACCGAGGAGGTGTCGGCCGAGCTGTCGTTGGCGTCCGAGCAGGTGCAGGACATGGTGTTCCGCTTCATCGTCGGCCAGGGCGAATTCCACCAGATCATCAACCACACCCGCCTCGCGCGGCTCGAGCTGGAAGACAAGCTCGGCCAACTCGCCAAGAGCGGCGTCGACGTGTTCGACCAGCGCTACCAGCCTATAGCCGGCAGCAACCCGGCCAAGTTCCGCACCGGCTACGACACTCAGGTCGAAGGCATCATCCAGCCGGTGATCGACCGCGTGGTGCGCGAGACCGACGGCGGCCGATTCTGCCTGGCGGTCGACACCAACGGCTACGCGCCGACGCACAACAGCGCGTGTTCGAAGCCCTTGACCGGCAAGCTCGACGTCGACCTCGCCATGAGCCGCGACAAGCGCATCTTCAACGATGCGGTCGGCCTGCGCTCGGCGCGCAGCACCGAGCCTTTCGTGTTGCAGACCTACGCCCGCGACAACGGCGAGATCCTGACCGAGATCGCGGTGCCGATCGCCGTGGCCGGTCGCCACTGGGGCGCGCTGCGCTTCGGCTTCGACCCGGCGCACCTGTTGAAGGAATTGAAGATCAAGCGCGCGGCCTGACGTTGGCCGAGCATGAAAAAACCCCGCCATGGCGGGGTTTTTTGTCGCCTTGCGCGCGTCCTATTGCACGACGCGCGCCGGCTTGTTGTGCTTTTTCAGGAATTCAAGCACCTCCTTGGCGGTGTTCTCGGAGTGCCGGCGCATGACATTCGGCAGCGGTGTGCCGGATTTTCCGTTCAGCGACGCGATGATCTCCTCGTGCTCGCCGAGCGACTGGTCCCAGCGCGACTGGCCGATGTTGGCCGTGCCGCGCGCGCGGTAGACCTTGGACATCAGGTTGTTGTAGACGGAGGCGAGCACCGGGTTGCCGGCGGTGTCGATCAGCTTCGCGTGGATGGCCTGGTTGGTGCGGAAGTAGTTCTTCTTGTCGCCGGCGTCGTGGTAGGCGAGCATCCGCTGGTGCAGCGCTTCGATCTCGGCGAGTTCGGCCGGCTTGATGCGCGACGCGATCAGCGAGCCGGCGAATTCCTCGAGCGCGTGCAGCATCTCGAACACCGAGCGCAGCTCTTCGAGGTCGATCGAGGTGACGCGGTAGCCGACGAACTGGCGGTGCGACACCAGTCCCTCGGCGACCAGCACCTTCAGCGCCTCGCGTAGCGGCGTCTTCGAGATGTCGAACTTCTCGCAGAACTCGCGCTCGTTGATCTTCTCGCCCGGCGGCAGCTCGCCGCTTTCTATCATCTCGCGCAGCTGGCTGGTGACGAGGCTCGACATGCCCGAGGTACGCAGGCTCTGTCGTTTTTGCTGGGTTTCCATGGGGCCGGACAGTTAAAAAAACATCATCATCGTAGCATGCGAGCCGGGTCGCATGAATCCTAGGCTAAGCGACACGATGCTCCTGCACGCCGAGTCCTTCTACGCCCAGCCTTACCGTCTGCCCCGGTTTGAGATAAACCGGCGGTTTGTGGCCCATGCCGACGCCGGCCGGCGTGCCGGTGGCGATCACGTCGCCCGGCTCGAGCTTCATGAAGCGGCTCAGATAGGCGATCAGCTCGGGCACCTTGAAGATCATCTGCGAGGTGTGGCCGTCCTGGTAACGCATCCCGTCCACCTCCAGCCATAGGGCTAAGTTATTTGGGTCGGCGATCTCGTCGCGGCTGACCAGCCACGGGCCGATCGGGCCGAAGCTGTCCGCACCCTTGGCGAGCGCCCACTGCCCGCCGTCCAGCCCCTGCCAGCGCCGCTCGGTGACGTCGTTGACGACGCAGTAGCCGGCGACATGCTCGAGCGCCGCGTGTTCCGGGATGTCGCGGCCGGCCTTGCCGATCACGACGCCCAGTTCGACCTCCCAGTCTGTGTGCATCGATCCGCGCGGCAGTACGATGGGGTCGTAGGCGCCGGACAGGCTGCTGGTCCATTTGCCGAACACGATAGGCTGCTTCGGCAGCGGCAGGCCGGCTTCCTCCGCGTGGTCGCGGTAGTTGAGGCCGATGCCGATGAACTTGCCGACGCCTTGCACGCAAGGCAGCCAAGTGACCGGCCCGTCGAGAATGGGCAGCGATTCGATAGGTTCGGCAGCCAGAGACGCGAGCCAGTCGTCGGAGTAGGGCGGGCCGTCGAAGGCGGCGACGAGCGTGCTCGCGTCGCGCAGCCGTCCATCTGTGTCGACGAGGGCGGTAAGACGCCGCCCATCTTGTTCGACGTGGGCGATTTTCATAGCGAACTCCTTAATAAAGAGGGCCGGAGGTTTCCGGTAAGCGGCCGTCAGTACTGGAAACGTCCGACCATCTGATTCAATCTTGCCGACAACTGCTCCAGCTCGGCCACGGCCAGCGCGATGTGGTTGACCGCCTCGTTCGTGCTGTCGACCATCTGCGCGATCTGTTCGACCTGTCGGGAAATGGCGACGCCGGCCGCGCTCTGTTCCCTGGTCGCCGTAGCGACATCCCGGATCCGAATCAAGGTGGCGTCCGTTCCGCTGCGGATTTCTTCCAGCGATTGCGCAGCCTCTTCTGCTAAGCGCACGCCGGTTTCCGCTTGGGGCACCGCCGACTGGATGCAGCTTACGGCGGACTGGGTGTCCGTTTGGATAGTGGCGATCATCTGCTCTATCTCTACGGTCGCCCTGGCGGTTCGTTCGGCCAGGCCGCGCACCTCGTCGGCGACGACCGCGAACCCGCGTCCCTGTTCGCCGGCACGGGCGGCTTCGATGGCGGCGTTTAGCGCGAGCAAATTGGTCTGGGCGGCGATGTCCTTGATCACGTTGGCGACCAGGCCGATCTCGTTGGTCCGCACGACAAGGCCGCCGATACGCTGTACGGCGTCGCCGATCGCGACGGAGATGCTGCTCATCGCCGCCGCCGCCTCGCCGACCTTGAATTGTCCCAGATTGGCGAGCTCCACCGCCCGGGCGGAGTTTTGCTCCGTTTCCTGACTGCCGGCCGAAATATGATCGATGCTGACCGACAGCTCCTCGATCGCGACCGCCACGGCCTTGGTGGCGTCGGATTGCGCATGGCTTGCGCCGGTGACGCTCTGCGCCGAACGGGTGATAGCCTGCGAGTGGGTCGCGACCTGGCCGGCACTGGCGGCGATCTCGGCCAGGATGTTCCTCACCGACGCGAGCGAGGTCTTCAGCGCCGCCAGCATACTGCCGTCCGCCTCGGATGCGACACGCACCTCTACCGCCAGTTTGCCGACTGCCACTTCTTGCAACACTTGGGCCGCATAGGACGGCTCTCCGCCGAGCTGCTTCATCAGGCTGCAGGAGATGAAGTAGGCCAGCGTTGAGATTGCCAGCAGGCCGGCGCCGGCGATCAGCAGGAAGGTGGTGAGTTTTTCGCGGAACACCCGATCCACGTCATCCAGGTAGACGCCGGACGCCAAGACCCACTGCCACGGCTCGAACGCACGTAGAAACTGGAGCTTGGCCACCGGCTCCTTGCTGCCGGGGCGGGGAAATTCGGTGAGCTGGAAGGCGGTCCGTTCGGCCGAAGTCGCCGCGTTGGTCACCATGAGCTTCACAAACGGCACCCCATGCGTATCCTTCTGGTGCGACTGGTCCTTGCCCTCGAATTCGGGGCGGATCGGGTGCATCACGCTGCGGGTTTGATAGTCGAACAGGTTGAAGTAGTCGTTGTTCCCATAGCGCAGCCCGCGCAAATACTCTTTTGCCGCGGCCTGCGCCTGGTTTCGGCTCATCCGCCCGTTCTTTTCCTGTTCATGGAAGTATTCGAGAGTGTGATAGCCGGTGGTGACGATGTTGCGGATCGAGGTCTGGTAACTCTGATACAGCGATTGCCGGATCGACACGACGGCGACCGTCACCAGGCTGGCATAGCCGAGCAGGGAAAGGACGATGATCAGCGCCAGACGCCAGCGCACGGACAAACGGTTAAACACCATGAATGCTCCCACGGGGCTGGATTGGAAAAGCCCAAAACGGATGACGAACGCCGGCGGCCGGCTACTGCCGTTCGACGCGGCCGGTTTTCATCGCTGACTCCAAAAAAATGGGCCACCGAGGTGGCCCGAACTGGAGAGAAGAAAAGATCGTGCGGGCTAGAAACAGTTGCGTAGCTGGGTGTTCAGCAGCCGTTCGAGCGGCTCGGGCAGACCCTGGTTCGGCTTGACCGGCGGATGCGTGAAGCTGCCGCCGGTCGCCTTTTTCGGCTGCAGACGGATCAGGCCTTCGAGCTGGGTGATCGCGCTCGACACGCCGTCGACGACCGGCACCGGCAACTGGTCGCGGATCTCGCGCGCGAGGCCGGCCAGCGGCGCGCCGGCGATGATGATGACGTCGGCGCCATCCTCGTCGACCACCTGCTTGCACAGCTCCTTCAGCCTTCCGGCGTAGTCCTGCTGCACGCTGCCGATGTCACGCAAGGGTTCCTCGAGCGAGCGGATGCTCGCAAGACGCGTCGAGAGATGGCTGCGCTCTACCGTCTCGCGGTACCACGCCTTGATGCGCGACGAGATCGCGATGATCGAGAAACGTTGGCCGAGCATCGCCGCGGTCATCAGCGCCGATTCGGTCAGGCCGACCACCGGCACGTCGAGCAGCTCCTTGATGCCCTGAAGGCCCGGGTCGCCGAAGGCGGCGACCACGACGCCGTCGTAGCTGCCGTAGCGCTCGGCGGCGACGCAGGCGCTGGCGTAGGCGCCGACCAGCGCCTCGAAGCGCGTCTCGATGTAGGCGACGCCGAACGGCGCGGTCGCGACCTCGATCTCGGTGCCGGGCGACGCGCTGCGGTGCGCCTCGGACTGGATCAGTGTCGACACGCTGTCGGAGATGTTGGGGTTGATCACCAGAATCTTCATGGGGTTCTCCGCTATCAGAGGTCGAGGTACTGCGGTTTGCCGGCCTTAAGGAACTGGCCTCGGCCAACCTTGGGGTCGAGGTAGCGGCCGTTTTCTACCAAGAGCTCACCGCGCGACAGGCAGTGCATCGGCCAGCCGTGGACGGTGCGGTTCTCGTACGGCGTGTAGTCGACGTTGTGGTGCAGCGCGTCGTTGCGGATCGTGACCTCGCGGTTCGGGTCCCACAGCACGATGTCGGCGTCGGCGCCGATGGCGATCGTGCCCTTACGCGGGTAGAGACCGTAGAGCTTGGCCGGGTTGAGCGAAGTCAATTCTACGAACTTGCCCAGCGACAGCTTGCCGCGCATCGCGCCGTCGAACAGCAGCGGCAGCCGCGTCTCGAGGCCGGGGATGCCGTTCGGGATATGCTCGAACGACACCTCGTCGCCGCCGGGTTTCTTGCCCTGGGGGTCGTCGTACGAGAACGGCGCATGGTCGGACGAGAACACGCTGAACACGCCGCGCTTGAGCGCGCTCCAGACGGCCTTCTGGCTGTCGCTGTCGCGCGGCGGCGGGCTGCATACGCACTTGGCACCGTGGTAGCCGTCTTCGCCGCCGAGGTCCTCGGCGGTCAGGTACAGGTACTGCGGGCAGGTCTCGGCGTAGATGTTGAGCCCGCGCCGCTGCGCCCACTCGATCTGCTCGATCGCGTCCTTGCCCGAGACGTGCACGATCAGGATCGGCACGTCGACCAGTTCCGAGAACGCGATCGCGCGGTGCGTCGCCTCGCGCTCTGCCACCGCCGGGCGCGACACCGCGTGGTACTTCGGCGCGTGATGCCCTTCGTCGGTCAGCTTGTCGGTCAGCCACGCGATGCAGTCCGAGTTCTCGGCGTGCACCATCACCAGCGCCTGGTGGCGGCGCGCGACGTCCATCACCTCGAGGATCTCGCGATCGCTGAGCTTGAGGTCGTCGTAGGTCATGTAGATCTTGAACGAGGTGTAGCCGGCGGCGATCAGCTCGGGCAGTTCGCGCTCGAGCACCTCGGGCGTCGGGTCGGAGACGATCAGGTGGAAGGCGTAGTCGGCGACCGCGCGGCCTTCGGCGCGGCGGTGGTAGTCGTCTACCGCCGCCTGCAGCGACTGGCCCTTCTCCTGCGCGGCGAACGGGATCACCGTCGTCGTGCCGCCGCACACCGCGGCGCGCGTGCCGGTGAAGAAGTCGTCGGCCATCTTCAGGCCGTCCGGCAGCGGCTGGTCGAGGTGACAGTGCGCATCGACGCCGCCGGGCAGCGCCAACAGGCCGGTCGCGTCGATCTCGCGCTCGCCCGCCGCGAGGCCGCGCCCGAGCGCGACGATGCTGCCGTCTTTCACGCCGATATCGCAGACGAAGCGCTCGGATGCGGTCACGACATCGGCGTTGCGGATCACCAGGTCATACAGGGTAGTCATCGTCGCCTCGCGCTCAGTTGACTTCGGAGAACAGCCGGCCCCAGCCCTTGAGCTGGGTGGTGTCGTAGCCGGCGAGCTTCAGCGACTTCCACACCACGGTAGAGATGGTGTCGTAGAGCGGAATGCCGAACTCCTTCTCCACCTCGTCTGCCAGGTGCGCCGCGTGCAGGTTGGTGCAGAAGGTGGTGATCGCCTCGGGGCGCTGCTTCGCGACTTCGCGGATCTGCTGGCGCAGCGTGTCTTCGCCGACCTCGGAAAACTCGAAATTCACCTTCAGCTTGAGGTGGCTCTCGGCCGAGCAGTCGAAGCCGGAAGCCAGGTAGTTGGCGACGATCTTCTGCTGCACGTCTTCGAGGTAGGGGCTGACGAGGCCGAATTGCTTCACGCCGGTCTTTTCCAGGATTTCGTTCAGCGCCAGCACCGAGGTGGTCGCCGGGATGCCGGTCGCGTCCTGGATCTGCTCGCACAGGCGGCGGTCGGAGTCGAAGCCGAGCCAGCCGGACGACGTGCCGTTCCAGGCGATCACGTCGACCTTGGCGTCGGCCAACAGCTTGGCCGCCTGGATGATGTTGCCGGTGTCGAACTGGCCGAGCGCCTGATTTGACAGCGAAATCTCGGTGACGGTAAAGCGCGAGAAGTGGGCGCTGACGCCGGGCAGCTGGGCGACCATCGCGCTGGTGATCGGTTCGAGCGCGGTGTTGGAGGACGGGGTCAGCATGCCGAGGAGGACGCGTTTTTTCATGGTGTTATCTCTTTAGTGCCGCCTCCCGCGGGGGAGGCGGCTTTGTCGTTTACACGGGGAGTTTCTTTTCGTAGTCGATGCCGTTAGAGCACAGCAGCAGGCCGACGCCGGCGGCGGCGAAGAACATCAACGCGAGGAAGTAGGAGCCGGTGGTCTGCACGATCAGGCCGACGATGATCGGCACCGAGATGCCGCCGATATTGCCGCCCAGGTTCATGATGCCGCCGAGCACGCCGACCTTGTTGCGCGTGCCGAGGATCGACGGCACGCACCAGTACAGGCCGCACCAGCGCAGGAAGAACAGCGTCGACGACAAGAGGATGACGACGGTCAGCGGGTCCTTGACGTAGGCGACCGAGAAGATCGACGCGGTCGCGATGATCGCGGCGATGCTGAACAGCGTACGCATCACCACGTTGGCCGAGCCGCCGGCGTCCTTCCATTTGTCGGAGATCCAGCCGCCGACCAGCTCGCCGACGAAGCCCGAGAAGAAGATGCAGAAGGTGGCGCCGCCCATCTGCTTGATGTCGAAGCCGTGCACCTTGTTCAGGTAGTTCGGCATCCAGGTCAACAGGCCGTAGAACACCGTGTTGAAGCACAGCCAGCCGAGCGCCATGCACCACACCGAGCGGTACTTGATGAAGTCCATGGTGCGGCCGGACAGGTTGGCCGGTTCGTTGCTGTGCTCGGCGGCGTGGGCGGCCTCGACGTAGCTGGCTTCGGCCTCGTTGACCGACGGGTGCTCGCGCGGCGTGTTGCGGATGAAGCGGTAGGCGTAGAAGCCGGCGATGATCGTGGCCACGCCGGCGACGATGAAGGCGAGACGCCACGAGTTCAGCGAGGTGATCAGCCAGGTGATGATGATCGCACCGAGCGCGGCGCCGAGCGGCGCGCCGCCGTCGAGCAGCGTCGCGCCGCGGCCGCGTTCGTTCTTGGTCATCCAGTTGGCGTTGAGCTTGCCGCCGGCCGGCATGATCGGCGCTTCGGTCGCGCCGAGGCCGAGACGGGCCAGCAAGAGCGTGGTGGCGCTGCCGCAGAACGCCGCCAGCGTCTGGGACAGACCCCAGAGGACGGTCGCGGCCGCGATCACGATGCGCGGCTTGTACTTGTCCGCCAGCATGCCGCCCGGGATCTGCATCATCGCGTAGGTCCAGAAGAAGGAACTGAGCAACAGGCCCTGCATGGCGGGGCTCAGGTCGAATTCCTTCGCGATCAGCGGCATGGCCACCGACAGCGACGCGCGGTCGATGTAGTTCAGTGCGATGAGGAACAGCATCATCAGGAATACCTTCCATCTGACGCCTGTCTTGGGCGCGCTAAGCGCCGCGGCTCCGACTTGCTGCATGTTGAGATCTCCTTTGTATGACTTGCTCTTGTGCGGTTTCTTTTGTGTGGGTCGATGCCCGAAGCACAATCGCAGTATAAGGTGTGTAATCTATAATTACAAATTACGTAACTTATTGTATTTGTTGGTATTTGTTGTTTATTTCGAAAAAACAATGAAAGGGTTTACCCTTGCTTTTGGCGGGTCCGGGTCAGCCGTGACGGGGGGCTTGCCGAGAAGGTCGTCGTGTTCGCCAGACGGAGGCGTGGCAGCATGAGGGCTCGGTCAACGTTGATCTCGTGCGACAGATCGAGAGATGTGCAGACCGGTTTGTCGCTGCGGATCAGGCGGGTGCGAATGTCGTGCCGTGACGACGGCGTGGCGATCGCGCAGCTAAGAGCGGGGCGTGGGGGGAGGGGGTGTCGGGGCTGAAAACACGAAAGCCCTGCAGGTGCAGGGCTTCGGTGGGGCTGACTGGCGGAGAGGAAGTCTTGGCTGTTCCGCTTCATGATCGACGGCAAGGCCCGCGAGATGGGGCTTGGCTCATGCCAAGACCTGTCGCTGGCGCAGGCGCGCGACGCGGCGGCGCAATGCCGTCTACTGCTGACGGAAGGCAAGGACCCGCAGCAGGAACGGGAACGCCAGCGACATCAGGCGCGCCTGACACAAGCCCAGCAGATCACCTTTCAGGAGGCCGCCGATCGATTCATGACCGCCAAGCATCACGAATGGAAAGACGGTAAGCACTCTCAGCAGTGGGCCAATACCCTCGCCACCTATGTCTACCCGGAGTTGGGGCCACTACCGGTCGGCGCGATCGACGTGACGTTGGTGGTCAAGGTGCTGGAGCCGACCTGGCGCGACAAGACTGAAACCGCTTCGCGGGTCCGGGGCCGGATCGAACAGGTGTTCGACTGGGCGATTGCTCACCGCTACCGCTCCGACGATAACCCGGCGCGTTGGAAAGGGCTGCTGGACAAGCTGCTGCCGACGCCCGGCAAGATCCAGCGCTCCTCCCACCATCCTTCTTTGCCCTATGCGAATCTACCTGCCCTGTTCACAAAACTGCGGGCGGAAGATGCGAGCTCGGCCAAGGCGCTGGTGTTTCTGATCCTCACTGCGGAGCGTACTTCGGAGGTGCTGGGGGCGAGCTGGCAAGAAATCGACTTCGACAAGGGGCTGTGGATCATTCCGGCCGGCCGGATGAAGCCGAGCAAGGAGCACCGGGTACCACTGTGCGCCACGGCCCCTGCCAATGCTTGAGCTAGGTTTCGGTTCAGCGTGACTGACAGGTGGCAATCGGCCAGAAGCGGACGATCAAGCACCCTCCAGCTCTGGTCGCAGGTGACGTATTTTGTCTATGATTGGTGGATATTTGGTGCCGTGATGCAAGGCAGCTTGGGGCTTGCCGGCGACGGAGAGGGTCTGTGACGCAACAAAATACGTCTTTTAGAACGTCAAATACCTAGTTAGGCCACCATGTCCGAGTTCTCTGTTCGTTGGGTCTTCCAGTTAGAGATCGACTGCGTCTACAACGTTCGTCGGCACCTGCCTGCAGAATGGCATGAAGGCTGCACCTTCATCGACAAAAAGGGGCGACGACGTCTGGAGATTCATCCGAATGGTGATGTCAAAGTGCTTGCTGGCTACTCATGGGATGGCTGTACACCAAAGATCTCGGTATTCGACCTCGTATTAGGAACGCCAGATGGGGTTCCGAACCGAGTGACGAAGAGGCCAAAGGCATACTACGCTTCCCTATTGCACGACGTCCTCTATCAGTTCCTGGATGCTGGGCTTCCCTTGTCTAGAGCCCAAGCCGACAAAGTCTTCTTGGAAATCCTCACTAGGGATCGCTTCGCGCCACGCTGGATTTACTATGGCGCCGTCCGGATGTTTGGTGGCGTTTTCAGGCTCTTCACACGTCGGAAGCGACGCTATGCCGGAAAGCGAATACCTTTGCTGATAGACGGTGCAGCCTAACCCCTCGGTCGACGGCCTAACAGCCACCTGTTTTTTCGTTAATAGGCGTTCTGCTCCCCTGGACCAAGCACATGCCGCTAGTTGATGAACTACTGTTCCCCATAACGCTCTTCGCAGCGCTTGGCTGCGGGTTGATGGCTGGACTCTTCTTTGCCTTCTCGAACTTCGTGATGAAGGCCCTCGCCCGGCTCCCTCCGGACAGCGGCATCGCGTCCATGCAGTCCATCAACGTTGCGGTTCTCAACCCATTGTTCCTGACTCTCTTCCTTGGCACCGCCGCAGCTTGCTTGCTCCTCGTGTTCTACTCACTTTTGCGTTGGCAAAACCCTGGCACCGTCTGGTTGCTGGCTGCTAGCACGTTCTATCTCATCGGCAACATTGTGGTGACGATGGCCTTCAACGTGCCGCTAAACGATGCCTTGGCGCGCATCGATGCGTCGAACGCCGAAGCCATCCACGTCTGGCGCAGCTACGTCACCGGCTGGACGAGGTGGAACCACGTGAGGACCATCACTGCGCTCGCAGCGGCAGCCTCACTCACGATTGCGCTTTGTCAGTTGGCGGCTGTCGCGCGATAGGATGAATGAGAGCGCCAACGAGAACGGAATGCCTAACCTCTCCATCGAGCGGTCAGCCAAAGGCCGCCGCTCATTTCGAACGTTATCCTCACGAACGGCCGCTTAGCGTCGTAAACGTCCTCGATCGAAGGACACTCAGCGTCCAGAAGCGGACTTCTAACCGCAATCCACGCCTCGACAGATGTGACGTGTTTTGTATATGATAAAAGAATATTTAAGGCTGTGAAGCTTAGGCAGGGAAAGGCTTAGCGGCGACCAGCGCGTCAGTCATGCGATATTTAGACCTCACTTTGTTACTGGTTTAGGGATCACATCGTTACTGGTTTAGACTTCAGTGGTGATAGTTAATTAATAGTTAGGCGCCAAGGGAGCACTGCCGTGGACTCGATAAGAAGCCAAGCTGAGGATCAGATGCTTCTTGCCACGTGCATGGCACGTAAGATTCAGGAGGGGAGCCCTTACGACGAGGCAACGTTTAGACAGTGCTACTTTGAAACACTGCCGGCTGACTCTTCAGAGAGCCTCAAAGTCTCGGAGTCATGGTCAGCTGCCCTTTGGGATGCACTACGGCATGTTCCCGCTGAGCAACTTGTCACTGCCTCCAAAAACAAAAACAACTTACTCAAGCTGGTGTACGGTGTTTGGGGCAAGGCGTACTGACATATCGCTGTTGGCGCCTAACAATTCATTCAAGCCGAAGCCGCTTCGCGGCTCGGCTTAATTCAGGCGTTAGCAGTCGTATCTCATGGAAACTCAATTGCATACTTCAATTCTTAAACGCGTCGGTGGTGTTCTACTGGCTGCTGGCTTAATCGACATTGCTGTGATGATCTACTGCATCATCAATCGCATTTCGTATTCGTCAAGCTTCAATATATTTGCAGTCCTAGCAGGCATTTTTCTGTTGCGTGGCAGCCTGCGGGCGGCTTCAGTGGTTCGCTGGCTTGCCGTCTTTATGTTAGCGGCGTTTGCTACGCTGCTAATCGTTTGGCCTTTCATGCAGCCGTTTGATCTTACGGTCACTCAAATCCGCCTGGCCCCTGGCACTTTCGTTGTCACCACGGCATTTATGGTGTTTGTCTTTGGTCTTTTGTTCTGGCTAGCCAGGGAGTTAGGGCGTGAGCCAATTCAAGCTGCACGTACTAGTGCTGGGCGCAAACAGCGAAACATGCGCATTCCAGCGGCTGTTGGTGTTGGGTTGGTCGCTGTCATGGGCGTCTTCTTAACGTTCTTGCTAGGTGGGGAGTCGGCGGAACGTGCAAAGTCCATGGCAGAACAGCAGATCGGTTCTGGTTATCGTTTTTACGTCAGCTCGCTAAACATCGCCAAGAACAACCAGGGTACATTCGTCTCTGGCATTGTTACTGCCTGGAATGATAAAGAAATCAAGAACATTCCAGTACGTTGGGAAGAGCACTAAAAGGTGCTAACAAGTCGTTGAAGGCGCGCCCTTTGGGCGCTGGGACGGTCCGCGCAGGGCGCAGCCCGCCCCTTAACTTGGGCGTTAGCAGTCATGTACGAATGCCGCTGCACTCACATTTACGACAAGTCAGATCTTAATTTTGTTGGTAGCCGGGAGGCATGTTGCTCAGCGGTTGACAAGGCGGTCGAAAAATCCTGGTTAGTTGAGCTAAGAAACCCGGTTTTTCGGCGTGAACCATTATTTCCTCCTGGGATTGTGCAGTTTTATGAGTGTTCAGCATGCAAGTCGATATGGGCTCTAGAACTGCCTGATAGAGCTTCTGGCTCATGGAGAAAGCTAGGTGTTAAGTTGCTAACAAGTCATTCCAGCGGACCCGCTAAAGCGGGCCGCTGAATTCAACCGTTAGGCGTCACAACAAGGGAGAATGAACATGACACGTCAACAGGCACTATCCGTTATCTGGCGCAAATTGCTTCTGATCTTCGTGCTGCTGCTGGGGATATCCATTCCACTTTCGCTACTTGGCGGCCCATTCACGGTGCCACTACTTACATTTATTGCCGGAAACGTCGGTGGGTATGTAGGGATACATCGGAGCCTTAGCGGGCTAAAAGACCAAGAGGTAGTTGAACTTTCCACCTCATGGCTGGGACTCATCGTGCCATCCTTCGTCGGCGGCATCTTGGCTTGTGTGCTCTATACATTGTTCATCTCGGGGATCATCAGAGGCGAGCTCTTTCCCAACATCGTCAATGACTCCGGTGCGGCACCGGAAGATTTTGGGGCAATCTTTCATCAGCATGCGGATGGTCCAGCTGCCTACGCGAAGCTTCTCTTCTGGGCATTCGTCGCAGGGTTTAATCAGCAATATGTTGTTGACGTCATTGACTCCATTCGGAGTCGCCAGTGACGCCTAAATATCAGGCAGCGGAGTAATGTATGCCTAACAATGCGCTCAACACCGTTCGCTCCGCTCACTGGACTCGCAAAAGCTACGCTTTTGCTCGCCTGTTAGCTTAATCGTTAGGCCCCACAGCCAGCACCGAGAGTCTGCATGAGTACCAACCAAGCCAAACGCCGACGCCGCGCATTGCTAGAAGTGTACGCATGGGGCGCTGCAGCCCTCTACAACGTCGTTCTGCTATCGACCTCTTACTACGACGACTTTGCTCGCTTTGTTGAAGGGCACGGCGTACGAATTGTTGTCACCGTCTTACTCTTATTGGTTCCAATCGTCTTCTTTCAGGCTCTGGGGGCGCCACCCCTGACACTCCTTTTCTCTCGTGGAAAGAACTCTGCCTCATTCGACGAAGTAGACCCGCAGGAGACTGAGTCACGGGCAAATCCAATGCTCGGTGTTAAGAAAGTCGCCGCCGAACCTCTCCCATGGATAGCTATTGGAACGCTCGCCTTGGGACGTGTGGCGATTCTCTTATTCCGCCATCCTGATCAATCTTCCTACTTCCTCAGAGAATATTACTCAGACCTCATTATCGGAGGACTCTTCTTTCTTTTCCCTTACGCCTTTTTTCACATATATGGCGCCTACCCCCTAAGCGTGCTTTTCAATTTGCTCTCACGCGGTGCTAGCATGGACGAATCTGAAATCTCGCCGGGCAATTTCGAAAAACCGAACGCCATAAAATCTCATGATTTCGGGCCGCTTATAACGCTGAAGCGACAGGCGCTTCGCTTGGAGCAAGTCGCTCGCAGTGTTTACTCTAGGGCTGGCATCTATCTTGTCGTAGGGGTACTTATCGCCTTTGCTGGTCTCGGATTCTTCTCGGTCTCTTTCTCTCATGGCGTCTTTAGCTTGCCGACTTCAGTCTTGACGACGAAGATTATTATTAGCATAACTGGCCTCACCTTTGTAGAGCTCATTGCATTCTTCTTCTTGCGCCAGTACCGTTCAGGGATGGATGAATATCGTTACTACGAAAACATGGTAAGGTCGAGACACGATCTAATAGTCCTGCTTGGATTGCTGGCAGACAACGAGCGCAAATATGATCCTTTGGACTTGGTGAAACTTAGAGCGCTTTGTGTTCAGCAAGGAATACTAAATAGCGGAGAGACAACGGAGATTCTTGAATCGAAGAAACTTCAAAAGGACGAGCTACAAGCCCTCAATTCAATTCTCGAGGTTATTCTTAAGAAATGATTTTCCGCAGTCATATTAAATGAGGTGCGGCCTAATTAATAGTTAGGCGTTTTCTTTTTAAGCAGCTCGGCCAACGTTGAGGCCTTCGTTCGTGGTCGGCGTAAAAGGTTGGCCGAGGGGTACGCCGGTCCCAGTCCAGGCCGTCAATTCGGGGTCGGCTGGCACGGTAGGCCGAGGCAACGTCGGTCCCGGTTCCAGCCGATGGTCTTTCGTGGTGTTGGGCTTTGCCGGTGGTCGCATTGGCTGGTGCCGGTGGTCGTCAGCAATTAATGCGTGGCGGTGTGGGGTCTTGGTTTTCCGGTCGCGCCGGGCTGGAAAGCGTGTCGGGTTGGCCGAGGGTTTTGGCGCTGGAGCCAGCCTAACAACTCATTCAAGTCGCCGCTGCGCGGCTGGGACGGGCAAAAGCGTGCCGCTTTTCCCCGCCCCTTAATTTAGGCGTTAGCAGTAGGAAGGTAAATGTTACATCTTCGATCTATTTGTATCTCTTTTATGGTGTTCGTTTCCGTTGGCTGTTCGACACCAAACATCAGCAAAAGTTATACAGGGCCAGAACGCCCAATCAATGAAGTTGCGGTGTACTCCCCTAATAATCGTGGGGACTTCAATGGACCCTCAATACTAACTACTCACCTAAATGGAAAAATTTTGAGAGAATATTTTTCTGAAATCCCATTTGGACCATACATTTCAATGGTCCCCGGTGATGTAGAGGTTAGGGTAACGTTTGATGACTATGAAGATGTATTTTTGTGGGTCATTGCGCCGAATGTAGTTTCTCTGAAGACAAAAAACTTCAAGGGTCACTATGATATTAAATTTAATGCTAAGCCAGGTAAGTTCTATGCGCCAATATTTAATTATAATTTGCCTCAGGAAAAAAGAATTTTAGAAATGTGTATTTCTGAATTGAATATGGGTAGTTCCTTAGCTGAAACAAGAGTTCCGCAAAAATATGTGGCATGCGGTAAGCCTTCAATTCCTGCTATAGAAAGTAATATAAAGATTTGCGCTGAAATTTATAAAATAAATGAGCCTCCTAAGCTTTATGATGAGATGTGCCGGGAAGTCATAAAATTAAAGTGAGCTGTCCGGAATAATGTGCTAACAGAGCGTTGAAGGCGCGCCCTAAAGGGCGCTGGGACGTTCCGCGCGTAGCGCGAAACGCCCCTTAACTTAGGCGTTAGGTGCCAAGGAGGCGCCGCACCACCATGCCCATTCCATACAACACTTGGCTAATCGTTGCGGCAGGCTTGAGCGCAATCGCTGCGCTGCTTCACGTCGCTATTATCTTTGGCGGCTCTCAGTGGTATCGCTTCTTCGGCGCCGGCGAACGTATGGCATTAGCCGCCGCTGCCGGACGTTGGTATCCAGCCATTGTTACCACCGGCATTGCTCTCGTCCTCAGCGTGTGGGCAGCCTACGCCCTCTCAGGGGCTGGCGTAATTCAAACGCTTCCGCTGCTTAAGTTTGGGCTCAGTGTTATCACCGTCATTTATTTGGTGCGCGGTCTTGCTATTGTCCCTTTACTCGTTATTGCCCGAGAGAAAACAACCCCTTTTCTCTTATGGAGTTCCGCAATTTGTTGCGGCTACGGAATCGTCCATCTCTTTGGCCTTACGCAAGTCTGGTCAATGCTGTGAAGCCGGCACCTAACAATGCGCTCAAAGCGCTCACTTCGTTCGCTGGGACCGCGTTCCGCGGCCCCTTAGCTTAATCGTTAGGCCCTTAAAAGCATGAGCATTTCAGCAGCCACCATCCAAGTGCGGCAGGCTTCGGTCGCAGACCTTGAGGCTTTGGCGCCTCTCTTCGACGGTTATCGGCAGTTTTATGGCAAGCCCAGTGACATTGCGTTGGCTCGCGCATTTCTGCTGGAGCGGTTCGAGCACAACCAGTCCGTCATTTTCATTGCCGCACAGCCCAACGGCATAGCAGTTGGGTTTACTCAGCTTTACCCCACGTTCTCGTCTGTTTCAGCAGCACGCACGTTCATCCTCAACGACCTCTTTGTAGCAACAGAGGCGCGGCGCGGCGGTGTTGGCATCAAACTGTTGCAGGCTGCGGCACAATTTGGCCGTTCTGTCGGGGCGGTTCGTTTGTCTCTGTCCACAGCCACAGACAATGAAACAGCACAGGCTTTGTATGTTTCTCAGGGGTGGGTTCGTGACACCAAGTTTTATGCCTACAGTTTGTCGCTGTAGCGGGCCTAACAAGGCGCTCCAGCCGACGGTCTTGCCTCCGCTTCGCTCCGGCAAGCCCGCGGCTGAGCTGGGGCGTTAGGTGCCGCTTATGGGCAGGAATAGGCAATGAGTGAGCAAGAGGTCTTACTTGTCTATGACAAGCAGTGTCCTGCTTGTGACTACTACTGCAATTTAGTTCGTATTCGCGAATCAGTCGGTCGGCTTGTGCTCGTTGATGCCAGAGATGGCGGACCCATCATGGAGGAAATAACGGCAGCAGGCCTCGACATTGATCAAGGCATGGTCGTGAAGGTGGGCGCGCAACTCTACTACGGCTCAGATGCAATCCATGTTCTTGCGCTAATGGGTACAAACAAGGGCTTCTTTAACCGGGCGGCCTACTGGGCCTTCCGCTCACATGCATTGTCTCGGGTGCTATACCCAGTGCTCCGGGCGTGCCGCAATCTTTTGCTGAAGATTCTTGGCAAGACCAAGATCAATAATCTCAGAGTCAGTGGCAATGATAGGTTCTAGTGAAGCGGCACCAAACAACTCGTTGAAGGCCGACGGCTCTGACTAGCCGCGGCCTTAACTCGAACTACAAGGGCTTCCCCATCGTTTTCAATAACGATGTGAACGGTTTGCTTCCATTGCAGCAAGACCACAGCGCGAGGCAAGAAGGTGAAGGACTGCCAGACTACAACCGGTCATGTTGGGCGACTCGCCCGGACCCTGATGAAAGACGCGCGTGGGGGCCTCATTCGTTAGCCGGAATTGAACGCCATCCCCTTGAGTTAACCAGGCACTCCCCGCGCGGGTCCAACCCGCTTCACATCAACGCTGCGATGTCCTGCAAAGAACACGATTCACGGCATGGTGTTGCCCTTTTGCTGCAGACGGGTTTCCAGGCTGGCGGCGAGACTCAGGCTGGTGCCAGCCGGAAGTCATCACCAAACTTCAAGACCGCCCAGACCCGCCGGGCATTCTTGGCGGCAATCGCCACCACCGCGTTCCAGTAGCCACGTCGTTCCTGCAGACTTCTGGCCCAACGGCTGAAGCGGTCCTGCTTGTCCCCCAAACCCGCCAGCACCGCTCGGGCGCCCATCACCAGTAGGCCTCGCAGATAGGCATCGCCGGCCTTGGTAATGCGTCCGAGCCGGACCTTGCCACCGCTGCTGTACTGACCGGGTGTCAGCCCCAGCCAGGCGGCAAGCTGGCGGCCATTGTCGAACTCATGCCCGACGCCCAGCGTGGCCAGCAGCGCACTGGCGGTGGTGGGGCCGATGCCGGGCAGCTGCATCAGGCGTCGGCTGCGGCTGTCCTGGCGGGCCGCTTCGCGCATGGCGGCGTCGTACTCGGCGATGCGCTCGTCCAGCCGGTCGGCGTGCGCCAACAGGTCGCCGATGCAGCGGTTGGCCCAGCCGGGCAGGTCTTCGAGGTGGGCGCCGATGTGGTGGCGCAGGCGTTCGACCTTCTGCGGCAGCACGATGCCGAACTCGGCGATCAGGCCGCGGATGCGGTTGTAGAGGGCGGTGCGCTCGGTCACCAACCCCTGGCGGGTGCGGTGCAGGCAGAGCATGGCTTGCTGATGCGCATCCTTGACCGGCACGAAGCGCATGGCGGGGCGGCTGACCGCTTCGCAGATCGCGGCGGCGTCAGCGGCGTCGTTCTTGCCACGTTTGCCGCTCATGCGATAGGGGGCGACGAACTTGGGCGCCATCAGCCTGACGGTGTGGCCGTAACCCTGAAACAGCCTGGCCCAGTGATGGGCGCCGGAGCAGGCTTCCATGCCGATCAGACAAGGAGGCAGCTGGGCGATGATCGGTAGCAGTTGGTCGCGGGGGACTTTAGGTTTGACCAGGGTGGCTTTGCCAACTTGGTCAACGCCATGCAAAGCGAATACATTCTGGGCGAGATCGATCCCCAAAGTGATAATGGTCATGGACTTCCCCTCCTGCGGTAGGGATGAGGTGTGGAAACTCCATCATGGCAGCTGATGCTGCCAGCGGCTTCCGCCGCAGCCTTGGGATGGGGAAGTCCCTTTCATTCGTTATGGAGCGGTAGCGACCATCTGGCGTTGACCTAAGATCAGTTTGTTGGAACACATTCAACAGTCCACGCAGATCGAGGAGGATTGAAATGTCATACGTTGACGGGTTTGTCGTCGCCGTGCCCACGGCAAATAAAGAAATCTACAAGCAACATGCGGAGGCAGCTGCTACCGTCTTCAAGGAGCATGGAGCACTAAAGTTAGTCGAGTGCTGGGGCGACGATGTGCCTGAGGGCAAAGTCACTTCCTTTCCCATGGCGGTTAAATGCAAACCTGATGAAACCGTTGTTTTTTCCTGGATCATCTGGCCTTCGCGCAAAGTACGTGACCACGGCATGGAGAAGGCCATGGCTGATCCACGATTGCAGCCAGATAATAATCCGATGCCGTTTGACGGTATGCGCATGATCTATGGCGGCTTCGAAATGATCGTGGATCTATGAGCACTAACACTTTCAAATGATGTTTCATTCTACTAAGCCGCTCCATAACAATTCACTCAAGCCGATGCCGCAAAGCGGCGCGGCTTAATTCAGACGTTATCCCTGCGATTGACCGCTTCGGGTCGATCTCGGCCCATCGGCCCACAGGCAATACGGTGGTGGTCAGTCGCATGCAAACGGATGTTCAGATCGAATGCAAACAGGCGTGCAGATGTGTGCAATTGCACACCGATTAGTCAGGAGGGGGAGCAAGAAATAGGAACGGGCGAGTAGACAGGCACCCAAGCCCCTTCTCGCCCAACCATGCAAAAACGATTTACAAATAAATCATCGACGATGCGCTTTCGCATGGTCGGACACGGCGACCTACTTCCCGCGAAACAGGCCGCCTCCTCTTCTGAAGGACGTCCCGCGATGGAAGGAGAAGTCCGCTTCTACTTGATGGGGGAACGTGCCGCCGTCCTGGCCTCGCGTGCGCCCGCCAGCTTGCCCTGTCAGCGCAGGATCTGGTGGATAGCGGACCGGCTGCATGGCGACGCCGGCTTGATCGATATCGTGCCGGGGATGAACAACCTGACGCTGATCTTTGATCCCCTGTCCGTCGATGGAAAAGCCCTGCTCGATCGATTGCGTGCGCTGTGGCTTCAAGCAGGGCAAGCTGAAGAGACCTCGCGGGAGGTGAGCATTCCCGTCAGCTATGGCGGTACAGACGGTCCCGACCTGGGTGAGGTCTCGCACCATACCGGGCTGAACGAAGAAGAGGTCATCGCGCGGCATAGTGGCGCCGAGTATGTTGTGTACTTTCTCGGTTTTCAGCCCGGTTTTGCCTATCTGGGAGGCTTGCCCGAGAGCTTGGTCACTCCGCGTCGCGCCGAGCCGCGACTGGCCGTACCGGCGGGTTCGGTCGGCATCGGCGGCAGCCAGACCGGTATCTACCCGACCGTCACGCCCGGTGGCTGGCAGATCATTGGCCGAACCGAAGTCCCCCTGTTTGCCCCCTCTCTTTGCACGCCCACCCTGCTGCTACCTGGAGACAGGGTACAGTTCATTCCTGTGGCGGCCGACCGTGCTTGAGATCCTTCGCCCCGGCGTCCAGACCACGGTGCAAGACCTGGGGCGCCAAGGCTTGCGACATTTGGGCATCGCCGTGAGTGGCGCGCTGGACAGGCCCGCACTGCGACTCGCGAACCGTCTCGTCGGCAATCCGGAAGGTGCCGCCGGCCTGGAAATCGTCATTGGGCCGGTTGTCATCCGCTTTCACCGCGCTGGCTTCTTGGCGCTCACCGGCGCCGACTTTGACGGCACGCTCGATGATGCCCCGGTGAGGAGCGGCTGGCGGCAAGGAGTGCGTGCTGGGCAGGTGCTGACCCTGCATGGTTGTCGGCAAGGCATGCGGGCTTATCTGGCCGTGGACGGTGGCATCGACGTTCCGCCGGTGCTGGGCTCGCGCGCTACCGATATCAAGGCAGGCTTCGGCGGGCATCAAGGCCGCGCCCTACGGGCCGGCGACCACCTGAACCAGGGTGAGCCCGTCCCCCTAAAAGGACGCATCGGATGCCGTCTGCCGGTATGGTCGCCTGCGCTTAGGTCGATCCCCGGACCGGAATACGACGAGTTTTCACCCGAATCACGGGATATTTTCTGGAACAGCGAATGGGCGGTTTCGCCGCAAAGCAACCGCATGGGCTATCGCTTACAAGGTGAACCGTTGATTCGCGAAGCCGGCGACGACTTGCTCTCGCACGGTGTACTACCCGGCGTCGTGCAAGTACCGCCCAACGGCCAGCCCATTGTGCTGTTGGCCGACGCCCAAACCACCGGCGGCTATCCGCGTATCGCCGTCGTCATCGAAGCCGACCTATGGAAGCTCGCGCAAGCCCGCCCCGGCGCGCGGCTGCGTTTTGCCTGTTGCACTGAGGCTGACGCGGTCCAAGCCTTACAACAATCACGCGATAAGTTGGACCTCTTTGAACAGGAAGCATATGGACATCGATCTGAATGCGGACGTGGGTGAAGGCTGCGGGAACGACGACGCGATCCTCGATTGTGTCAGCTCCATCAGCATCGCCTGCGGCTGGCACGCCGGCGATACTGACACGATGCGCAGGGTGTTGCGCGCGGCGCGCGAACGGGGCGTGTCGGTCGGTGCTCACCCGGGCTACCCCGATCGTGAACACTTCGGGCGCCGTAATCTCGATTTGCCCCCTGACACGGTCTACAACGGCGTGCTGTTCCAGATTGGCGGACTGATGGCACTGGCCCGGACGGAAGGCTTGCACCTGAATCACGTCAAGCCTCACGGCGCCCTCTACAATCAGGCCGCAAAAGACCGCGCATTGGCTACCGCCATCGCCACAGCAGTCCGGGACGCAGACCCCGGGCTGAAGCTCGTTGGACTGGCCGGTAGCGAACTCGTCGCGGCCGCCCGCAGTGCCGGCCTGACCGCTGTCGAAGAGGTCTTTGCCGACCGGGCCTATCTCGCCGACGGCTCGCTGGCGCCGCGTGGCATACCCGGGGCCGTCATCGAGGATGCCGACGCGGCCCTCGCCCAGACGCTGCAAATGATCCGCACGTCTACCGTTACCGCGCTGGATGGTACCTCCATCCCCATTCATGCACAGACGGTCTGTCTCCATGGCGATGGCGCCGATGCCGTGGCCTTTGCCCAACTGCTACGCCAAGCCCTCATCAGCGAAGGACTGACCGTGCGCGCCCCGTGAGCCGCCCCGGCGGGTTTACGCCGGGTTCGGTTCGCGAGAAGAAACGCAGAGACTAGAGCAAAGTGTGGCCAGAACCATTAGTTGACCAGCACAGGGAAACATAATGTGGCCAAGCCAACAGATGTGCGGGGTCACTTCCGCGTGCAAACGCTTTATGATCCGGAGAAGGCGGACCTCAAGTGTGGTCTCCTTGCCGGTGTGGTTTCGCGCTTAACCAACGGTCCTCCGCCCGCCGGGACAGACCACTCGCCACGGGTCATGCCAAAAATTAGGTATAACGGGGCGATTTAATGATGTCCAGATCGAGAATGGCGGGGTCTGATCGGGGTGGCCGACCGAGGAGAGTCAAGAGAGTTGCGTGGAGCTGACAGGATGTTAGGCAGAATTTTAGCAGGGAAGGCGTTGCCGCGCGCTTGAAGGGGCGGACTTAAGCGGCAGAATTTTGTGGGTAGATTTGTGGGTAAGAGAAAATGAAAAACCCGCAAACCTTTGCGGTGTGCGGGTCTTCATTGGCTGACTGGCGGAGAGGGAGGGATTCGAACCCTCGGTACGCTATAAACGTACGCCTGATTTCGAGTCAGGTACATTCGACCACTCTGCCACCTCTCCGCTGAATCAGTGGGGCGCAGTATAGAAAACCCGACCGTGCTTGTCAACGGTTTTTTTCATACGGCATTCAGATATCGACCACTGTGGCGTCCGGCGCGTGTTTTTTTACCGACTCGATGCCGTTTTCCAGCGCCGCCTTGCTGCTGTAGTACTCGCTGCGGCCGATTTCCTGGTGGTTGGCGGCCTTCAGGATGAAGTAGGGTTCGCCGTTCTTGTTCTCGCGCCGTTCGTAGTGCGCGTCGTCGGGGGCGTTCTTTTTGACCGACTCGACGCCGTTCAGCGCGGCTGCGTGGGTCTTGTACAGTTCGCTGGTGAGGATGACCTGGCCGTTGCCGGCTTTCAGGTTGAACATGAACTGGCCGTCTTTGGCGGTTTTCACTTCGAACTTTCCTGCCATGGTGAGCTCCTCTTCGGGTTGGTAAACTCGACCTTCTCAGGTTGGGCGATGGCGTCCCGTTTGTCATCCCCCGCGTACAAGGAGTGTGGTTTTGAAGTTGGCCGAGCGTATGCAGGCGATCGCCCCGTTCCGGGTGATGGCGATTCTGGAGGCGGCGCGGAGAAGGGAGGCGGCCGGGCACGACGTGATCCACCTGGAGGTCGGCGAGCCCGACTTCGGCACGCCGTCGGCGATCATTGAAGCGGGCCGGCGGGCGTTGGCCGAGGGGCAGACCTTCTACAGCGCGGCGCAGGGGCTGCCCGCGCTGCGCGAGGCGATCGCGCGCTGGTATGCAGACCGCTACGGGGTCGACGTGTCGCCCGAGCGCATCCTGGTGACGCCGGGCGCGTCCGGCGCGCTGATGGTGGCGCTGGCGATGCTGGTCGGCGACGGCGACGAGGTGGTGATGGCCGACCCGACCTACCCGTGCAACCGCCACTTTGTCAGCCTGTACGGCGGCACGCCGGTGACGCTGGCGGCCGGGCCCGCGTCGCGCTACCAGTTGACGGCGGCGATGTTGGCCGAGGCCTGGGGCGAGCGCACCGTCGCGGCGATGGTCGCGAGCCCGGCCAACCCGACCGGCGGCGTGCTGTCGGCTTCAGAAATCCAAACGTTGGCCGAGGTCTGCCGCGCGAAGGGCGGCACGCTGATCGTCGACGAGATCTACCATGGCCTGAGCTATGGGCTCGACGCGGCCAGCGCCTTGCAGGTCGCCGACGACGCGCTGGTGATCAACAGCTTCTCGAAGTACTTCCAGATGACCGGCTGGCGCCTAGGCTGGCTGGTGGTGCCCGAAGGGTTGGCCGAGCCCGCGACGCGGCTCGCGCAGAACCTCTACCTGTGCGCGCCCGCACCGGCGCAGGCGGCGGCGCTCGCCGCGTTCGAGCCGGACACCATCGCCTTGTTGGAACAACGCCGCGCCGAATTCGCGCGCCGCCGCGACTTCCTGGTCGACGCCTTGCCGCGCCTGGGCTGGACCGTGCCGGTGGTGCCGGACGGCGCGTTCTACCTGTATGCCGATGTCAGCGCCGTCACCGACGACAGCCTCGCCTACTGCGCACGCCTCCTCGAAGAGGCCAACGTCGCGATCACGCCGGGGCTCGATTTCGGATCTTATCGTGCTGACAAGCATGTACGCATCGCGTACACGACCGGCGTCGACAGGTTGGCCGAGGCGGTCGAACGGATCGCGCGTCTGTGAGTCGCAGCGGGAATGAAAAGAGCCGGCCAAACGGGCCGGCTTTTTTCGTGGGCGCGCCTCAGGGTTCGAGGCGCAGCGTGACGTCGTCGCGTTCGTCGGCGACCTCGCGCAAGAGATCGATCACCTTCGCGTAGACCGTCGCCCCGAGCGCGGTACGCGCCGCGTCCGTGTTGCGCCATTCGATGGTGAACGGCCCTTCGACGTCGGCCGACAGGCAGTCGAACAGCGCGTCGAGGTTGCGGCCGAAGTGCGCGGGCAGGTCGAGCTGCGCGATCAGCGCGTCGTAGAGCTCGTTGAGGGTGTCGACCTTCTCGATCAGGCAGGTTTTCATCGGCGGCATGGCGGGATCTCCCGGAAGGTCTGGTAGTGGTCGACGGTGACGAAGCGCCGCCCCGAGTCGGCGAACAACAGCCGCTTGGCGTTGCGCTTGCCGCCGCGGTAGTCGAGGTCGGCCTCGCGCCAGGCATCAATGGGCAGGCGTCGCTCGCGGTTGCCGAAGCGGTCGCCGCCTATCGAGTTGCCGTAAAGCGCCTGCACGCTCCACAGGCTGCGCCCGGGGCGCCAGCCGGCCTCACGCGCCTCGCGCTTGGTGACGAAGCTGGCGGGCAGCCGGCCGCTGCGGTTCAGGCTGACGAGCACGTCGGCGAGCTGTCTTTCGTCGAGCTGGCGGCCGGTGTCGCGGTTGACCGTGGCGGCGGCGTCTTTGCAGTCCGGCGCGGCGTGGGCGGCGCCGAGTCCGAGCATCAGCGCGAGGCCGGCGACGCGCAAGCTAAGGGAGCGGAACGGGGTCATGCCTGGCTCTCTCTCAGGGAAAAGGGCGGTTTGTCATGATAGCGTTTTCGGATCGACGTTGGCCGAGCCGGATCGTCCGTGCCGCTCTTGGAAGGCGCTGAGCCCTGGCCTTACGGCAAAAATCATTTCGAGCGTAAAAGCAAAACGGCCCGCAGCGAGCAGGCCGTTTTTTGTAGCAGAAGCGCTATCAGTTGTTCTGGATCACGATCTTCGGGAACTTGGTCGAGAAGTCCTGCGCCTTCTCGCCGACCTTGACCGCGACGCGGCGCGCGATCGCCTTGTAGAGTTCGGCGACCTGGCCGTCGGGGTCGGCGGCGACGGTCGGCTTGCCCTCGTCGACCGCGAGACGGATGCCGATGTCGAGCGGCAAGGAGCCGAGGACTTCGACGCCGAAGTCGGCCGCCATCTTTTCCGCGCCGCCCTCGCCGAAGATCGGCTCGGCGTGGCCGCAGTTCGAGCAGATATGGGTCGCCATGTTCTCGACGAGGCCGATGATGGGCACGCCGACCTTCTGGAACATGGTCACGCCCTTCCTCGCATCCAGAAGCGCGATGTCCTGCGGCGTGGTGACGATCACCGCGCCGGTCACCGGCACCTTCTGCGACAAGGTCAGCTGGATGTCGCCGGTGCCCGGCGGCATGTCGATCAGCAGGTAGTCGAGGTCGTTCCAGCGCGTGTCGTTCAGCAATTGCTGCAGCGCCTGGCTGACCATCGGGCCGCGCCACACCATCGCCTGGTCCGGGTCGACCAGGTAGCCGATCGACATGGTCTGGATGCCGTAGTTTTCGATCGGGATCAGGTGCTTGCCGTCTTCGGTCTCGGGGCGCTGGCCGGCCAGGCCCATCATCAGCGGCTGCGACGGGCCGTAGATGTCGGCGTCGAGGATGCCGACGCGCGCGCCCTCGGCGGCGAGCGCCAGCGCGAGGTTGGCGGCGGTGGTCGACTTGCCGACGCCGCCCTTGCCCGAGGCGACCGCGACGATGTTCTTCACGCCCGGCAACAGCGTCACGCCGCGCTGCACCGAGTGGCTGACGATCTCGCTACGCACGTTGGCCGAGACCGCGCGGCCGCCGGCGACCGGTGCGATCGCGGCTTCGAATTCGCCGCGTACGCGCGCGAACTGGCTTTGCGCCGGGTAGGCGAGCACCACGTCGAGCGTGACGGCGGCGTCGCTGATCTTCACATTCTTCACCGCGCGGCTCGCGGTATAGGTCTTGCCGGTGTTCGGGTCGACGAGGCCGGCGACGGCGTCGAGCACCTGGGCATCGGTCAGTTCGGGCATGGCGGGCGAGGGCTCCTTGGCGGAATCGGAAAAAAGTTTGCTCAGTCTGGACAGCATGGCAGCGGCGCCGGGGATGGAAATACCCGAGTATTTTACTCGCTTTTTCCCTGAGCCGGCATCGCCCTACAATGGCGGCCAAGATCACGGAACCAAAACAAGGAGACATTATGAAAACCGTCACGCTGCCTTCCGGCGTCAAGGTGCCGGCGCTCGGCCAGGGCACCTGGTTCATGGGCGAGCAACGTTCGCGCCGTGCCGACGAGATCGCCGCGCTGCGACACGGCATCGACCTCGGCATGACGCTGATCGACACCGCCGAGATGTACGGCGACGGCGCGACCGAGGAGCTGGTCGGCGAGGCGCTCGCAGGCCGCCGCGACGAGGCCTTCCTCGTCAGCAAGGTCTACCCGTGGAACGCGTCGAAGAAGGGCACCAAGCAGGCGTGCGAGAAGAGCCTGAAGCGGCTGCAGACCGACCGGCTGGATCTGTACCTGCTGCACTGGCGCGGCAACGTGCCGTTCCGCGACACCCTCGCCGCGATGGAGGAGCTGGTCGCCGAGGGCAAGATCCGCTACTGGGGCGTCAGCAACCTCGATACCGACGATATGGACGAGCTGTACGAACTCTTGGACGGCGAGCGCTGCCAGACCGACCAGGTGCTCTATAACCTGACGCGCCGCGGCCCGGAGTACGACCTGATGCCGTGGGCGCGCGAGCGTCGGATGCCGATCATGGCCTACAGCCCGATCGAACAGGGCCGCGTGCCGGCAGACGGCGCGTTGGCCGACATCGCCGCCAAGCACGGCGTCAGCCCCTACCAGGTCGCGTTGTCGTGGGTGATCCGCGACGATAACGTGATCGCGATCCCGAAGGCGGCGCGCGCAGAGCACGTGGCCGAAAACCGTGCGGCGCTCGATCTGGTGCTCGACGAAGAGGACCTCACCGCGCTCGACGCCGAGTTCCCGGCACCGGACTACAAGATGCCACTCGAGATGCTGTAATCATTCGGCATTAATCGGCGGCGGGTCGCTAGCCGGAAATTGGCTATTTCTATATAATTCAAAGGCCTGACACGACGGGCGGCAATCCCGCCGCCCGCTCCGAAGCCGCTGTGCTCCACAAGAGCCCGGCGGCTTTCTGTTCTTTACGTATGGATACCTTATGCAAAAAATCTCCGCGCTGACCCGCGCCACGCTGTGGTTCCCGCTGGCGCTGGTGCTGTTCGAATTCTCCGTCTACATCGGCAACGACATGATCCAGCCGGGCATGCTGGCGGTCGTGTCCGAGTTCGGTGTCGATTCCGGCTGGGTGCCGTCGTCGCTGACCGCCTACCTCGTCGGCGGCGCGATGCTGCAGTGGCTGCTCGGCCCCTTGTCCGACCGCATCGGCCGCCGTCCGGTGATGCTGTTCGGCGCCGCCTTCTTCGTGGTGTCCTGCGTCGCGACCTTCTTCTCACAGAGCATCGAGAGCTTCATGGCGCTGCGCGTGCTGCAGGGCATGGGGCTGTGCTTCATCACCGCGATCGGTTACGCGTCGGTGCAGGAGGCATTCGAGGAAAACGCCGCGGTCAAGGTGACCGCGTTGATGGCCAACGTCGCGCTGATCGCGCCCTTGGTCGGCCCGCTCGCCGGCGCCGCGCTGATCGCGCACTGGCCGTGGCGCATGGTGTTCGGCCTGATCGCCGCCTGCGCCTTCGTGTCGTGGCTGGGGCTGCTCCGTAAGATGCCGGAAACAGTAGCGAAGCCGGCGGGCAAGCTGTCGGTCGGCAGCGTCGCCGGCGACTACCGCGCGCTGCTGAGCAACCGGCGCTTTCTCGCCGCGACGCTGGTGCTGCCCTTGATGTCGCTGCCGCTGTTGGGCTGGATCGCGCTGTCGCCGGTGTTGCTGATGGAGGGCGCCGACATGAGTCCGGTCGACTACGGCCTCGCGCAGATCCCGGTGTTCGGCGCGCTGATATTCGGCAACCTCACGCTCGTGCGCCTTGCCGACAAGGTGCCGCTCGGCCGCTCGGTGGTCTACGGCCAGTTCTTTTTGCTGCTCGGCGTCGCCGTGATGGTCGCGACCAGCCTGTTGCCGCCGTTGGCGGCCGGGCTCGGCCTGATGGCCGGCGTCAGCCTGATGGCCTTCGGCGAGGGGCTGTCGTACGCCGTGCTGTACCGTTTCGCGCTGACCGCGAGCGACGTCAGCAAGGGCACGGTCGCGGCGACGATCGGCATGCTGTCGATGGGCGTATACGCGGTCGGCATCGAGGTGTTCAAGCACGGCTACTTCAGCGTCGGTCCCTTCGGCTACGCGGTGCTGTCGCTCGCGTGCACGTTCGCGTTCTGGCGCCTGTCGCGGCGCGTGGTCGCCGGCGCGATGCGCGACCGCCGCGACGGAAAGCTGGCAGACCAGACGGCCTGAGCCGCTGCGAGAAACCACAAGGTTGGCCGAGCATGCCTTCGCTCTGTCTCGGCCAAGCTTTTCATTGGGGAGCACTCATGGACCAGGCGACACTCGCCGACCTCTTGGCGCGCTGCCGCGCGTTCCGCGACGCACGCGATTGGCAGCGTTTTCACTCGGCGTTCAACCTGATCGTCAGCCTGAATCTCGAGGCGGCCGAGCTGCTCGAATTCACGCAGTGGCAGACCGAACAAGGGTTGGCCGAGCGCTTAGCGACCGAGCCGGACGCCCGCCAGGCGCTCGCGCACGAATGCGCCGACGTGATGATGTATCTGCTGATGCTGTCCGACGCGGCCGGCGTCGATCTATATCAATCCGTCATCGACAAGCTGGCGATCAACGAGACGCGCTATCCGGTCGACAAGGCCAGGGGCGTGTCGACGAAATACCGCGACCTGTAAGCCCGGCAGGGTAGGGCTCGGCCGGCCGAGCACCCGGGCGGGCCATTAACTGCTGCTATACTTGGCGGTTTGCGATTTCAGCGATTCCAATTCATTAGGGGAGCCCCGGCATGAGCCAAAAACGCCAGATTCTGGTGACCAGCGCGCTGCCTTACGCCAACGGCGCGATCCACCTCGGCCACATGGTCGAACACATCCAGACCGACGTCTGGGTGCGCTTCCAGAAGATGCGCGGCCACGACTGCCATTACGTCTGTGCCGACGACACGCACGGCACGCCGATCATGCTGGCAGCCGAAAAGCAGGGCATCACCCCGGAGGCGCTGATCGAACGCGTGAAGGCCGAGCACCTGGCCGACTTCACCGGCTTTCATATCGGCCACGACAACTACTACAGCACCAACAGCCCGGAAAACAGGCACTACGCCGAGAGCATCTACCGCACGCTGAAAAACAACGGCAAGATCGTCTCGCGCACCATCGAGCAGTTGTTCGACCCGGAAAAACAGATGTTCCTGCCCGACCGCTTCGTGAAGGGCGAATGCCCGAAGTGCTCGGCCAAGGACCAGTACGGCGACAACTGCGAGGTATGCGGCGCGACCTACAGCCCGACCGAGCTTAAAAATCCGTACTCGGCGGTGTCCGGCGCGACGCCGGTGCTCAAGAGCTCCGAGCACTACTTTTTCCGCCTCGGTGATTGCGCCGATTATCTCAAAGGCTGGACGGCGGGTTCGAGCCTGCGCAGCGACGGCGAAACCCAGCCGCACCTGCAGGCCGAGTCGCTCAACAAGATGAACGAGTGGATCGACGGCGGCCTGCACGACTGGGACATCAGCCGCGACGCGCCTTACTTCGGCTTCGAGATTCCGGACGCGCCGGGCAAGTACTTCTACGTATGGCTCGACGCGCCGATCGGCTATATGGCGTCGTTCAAGAACCTGTGCGACCGCACCGGCCTCGACTTCGACGCCTACTTCGGCGCCGATTCGAAGGCCGAGCTCTACCACTTCATCGGCAAGGACATCCTGTACTTCCACGCGCTGTTCTGGCCGGCGATCCTGCATTTCGCGGGCCTGCGCGCGCCGACCGGCGTGTTCGCGCACGGCTTCCTGACCGTCGACGGCCACAAGATGTCGAAGTCGCGCGGCACCTTCATCACCGCGAAGTCCTACCTGGACGTCGGCCTGAACCCGGAATGGATGCGTTACTACGTCGCCGCCAAGCTGAACGCGCGCATCGAGGACATCGACCTGTCGCTCGACGACTTCGTCGCCCGCGTGAATAGCGACCTCGTCGGCAAGTTCGTCAACATCGCGAGCCGCGCCGCCGGCTTCGTCACCAAGCGCTTCGGCGGCAAGCTGGCCGACAGCGTCGGCGACACCGAGATCCTCGCCAGGCTGCAGGCCGAGGCGGCGAGTATCGCCGCCGCCTACGAGGCGCGCGAATACGCGAAGGCGCTGCGCGATGTGATGGCCCTGGCCGACGTCGTCAACGCCTACGTCGACGCGAACAAGCCGTGGGAACTGGCCAAGCAGGAAGGGCAGGACGCGCGCCTGGCCGAGGTCTGCACCGTGCTGATCAACGCCTTCCGCCTGTTGGCGATTTACCTGAAGCCGGTGCTGCCGAAGTTGGCCGAGGGCGTCGAGGCGTTCCTGAACGTGTCGTCGCTGAACTGGAGCGACGCCGACAGCCTGCTCTTGGGCCACACCATCATGCCCTACCAGCACCTGATGCAGCGCATCGATCCGGTGCTGATCGAAAAACTGACCGAAGCGAACAAACAAAGCATGGAAACCCTGACCGCGCCGGCCGCCGCCGGCCAATTCGAGCCCGTCGCCGACACCATCGCCTTCGACGACTTCGCCAAGCTGGATTTGAGAATTGGCAAGGTGCTGGCGTGCCAGTTCGTCGACGGCTCGGACAAGCTGTTGCAGTTCACCGTCGACCTCGGCTTCGAGCAACGCAACATCCTGTCGGGCATCCGCAAGGCCTACCAGGAACCCGAGAAACTAGTCGGCCGCAAGGTCGTCGTCGTCGCCAACCTCGCGCCGCGCAAGATGCGCTTCGGCACCTCCAGCGGCATGATCGTCTGCGCGTCGGGTGCCGACGATCAGTCGGGCCTGTTCCTCTTGGACGCCGACGAAGGCGCTGAGCCGGGGATGCGCATCGGCTGATCGCCGACTAAGGCCGAAACCTCGGCCAACGTTGAAAGCCCGCCGGCGTCTAGCCGGCGGGCTTTCTTATTCCCTTTCGTGAAACGGGCATGTCATAAATATTTGTTAAGTTGGTCTGGCTAAAGGAAGTTTTTCGTTATATCGTGTCTGATATGCTGTTGTTTTAGAAAAGACGGGCGGCAGGTACCGCCCGCATCGTCTGTCCAAGGAGAAGTTAATGCGCATCAACCAACTGAAACCCGGTGTCACCATCCGCGACTGGCTGAACGGCAAGGTCATCCATTTCGAAGTGCTAGACGTCAAACCGGTCGGCAGCAAGTTCGAAGTCACCTTCCGCTCGCCGCTCGGCCACGCCAGCGCCGTCTACCCGGGCAACGCCTTCGTCACCGTCGCCTCGTAAGTCCCCACGCTGCCGGCTCCGGCGCGTCTTCTTGTCGTCCCCACGGGCGTTTCTGCCCGAACCTTCCCGATTCTGATCGTTGCTACCGGTCGCACGACCGGTCTGCAACGAATCCGGCGCCTTCAGTATCAGTACGGATATTGCAAACGCATCGCTTCCCGGACAATCATCCGATGTCTGGACCGCTCGCGTGACGCCATGGTGGCGAGGCGGGCGCAGCCAGCTGGATGGTCATGGACAAGAGGATCTATCTACTCGCTTTCGTGAATTTCTCGATGGGCCTGGTCGAGATGTTCCCGGCCGGCATCCTGAGCCGCATCGCCGAAGAATTGTCGGTGTCGGTCAGCGTCGCCGGGCAGATGCTCGGCCTGTTCTCGCTGACGTTCGCGATCGCCGCGCCGGTGCTGCAAGTGCTGACCGCGCGCTTCGAGCGCCGCCGCGTGCTGATGATCACGCTCGCGGTGTTCGCCGCCGGCACGCTGTGGGGCGTGTTCGCGCCGACCTTCGCCGAACAGATGGCCGCGCGCGTCGTGCAGGCGGCCGCCGGCGGCCTGATGTGCAGCACCGCGTTCGCGCTCGCCGCGCAGATCGCCGACCCGGCGTTCCGTGGCCGCGCGATCGCGCTCGCGGCGATGGGCATCAGCAGCTCGATCGTGCTCGGCGTGCCGCTCGGCATCCTGGTCGCCGAACAGATAGGCTGGCGCGCGATGTACGTGCTGACGGTGGTCTTCGCCGCGCTCGCCTTCGTCGGCGTGTGGCGCTGGCTGCCGAAGGTGCAGGGCAGCGGCGCGGTGCCGCTGTCGCAGCAGCTGCGCACCTTGCGGAGCGCCAAGCTGTTGTCGGCGCACACGGTGACCTTCCTCCTGATGTGGGGCCACTTCGCGATGTACGCCTTCCTCGCGCCGTTCATGGAGCAGGTGGTCGGCCTCGATTCGCGCTGGATGAGCGTCGTCTACCTCGCGTTCGGCGCGGCCGGCATGACCGGCGGCTTCCTCGGCGGCTACAGCAGCGACCGCTGGGGCGGCGTGCGTTCGGTGACCGGCGCCGGCTGTGCGCTGGCCTTGGCGCTCGCGCTGCTGCCGTTCGCCGCGGCGAGCCTGTGGCTGGTGCTGCCGGTGGTGATGCTGTGGGGGATGTCGGCCTGGGGGTCGACGCCGTCGGTGCAGCACTACATCACGTCGACGTCGCCCGAGACCGCCGGCATCCAGCTCGGGCTGAACCTCGCCGCGCTGAATTTCGGCATCTCGATGGGCGCCGCGGTCGGCGGTTTGACCTTAGAGTTCGTGTCGATCCGTTACAACCCATGGGTGGGGGCGCTGGCGGTGATATTCGGCGTCCTCGTCGCGCGCTACTCGGCGCGCTTACCGTACCGGCGCCTCGCGGTCGCGTAAGGCCAGGCTTGGCCGAGCTCGGCCAACCTTGTCCGCCCGATGGTGATTCCCAACGTACTGACCGTCGCCGGCATCCACCCGGTGAACCACTTCCATGCGCACTGGTGATCGCTCGGCCAACGCAAACGCCCGGCACGGAGCCGGACGTTTGCGTTGGAGCCGGCATGCGTGGATCGCCCGCAGGCTCAGGGATAGCCGTGCTTGGCGTGTGCGCGCCGGCCGCGCATGATGAGAGCATCGTCCCCCGCAGGAGTTAGCGATGGCTTTTCCTTCTCCGTTGTGTCCCCTTCTCGACATCGACTTCCCGCTGATCCAGGCGCCGATGGCCGGCGGCGCGACGACGCCGGCGCTGGTCGCCGCCGTCAGCCAGGCCGGGGCGCTCGGCTCGCTCGCCGCCGCCTTGCTGTCGCCCGAGGCGATCGGGCCGCAGTGCGCGGCGATCCGCGCGCTCACCGTCCGGCCTTTCGCCATCAACCTGTTCGTGCTCGACGCGCCTCGGGTCGACGAGGCCGCCATCGCGCTGGCTCTCGAAGCACTCGCGCCGTTTCATGCCGAGCTGGGCATCGCGCCGCCTGAACGGCCTGCGCGCTGGTGCCAGCCGTTCGCCGAGCAGCTCGACGCGCTGATCGCCGCGCGGCCGGCGGTGGCGAGCTTCACCTTCGGCGCCCTCGACAAGGATCAAATCGAACGGCTGCACGCGGCGGGCATCACGGTGGTCGGCACCGCGACGCATCTGGCCGAGGGCGAAGCGTGGGTCGCGGCCGGCGCCGACGCGGTGTGCGCGCAGGGCGCCGAGGCCGGCGGCCATCGCGGCACCTTCATCGGCGACGAGCGCGACGCGCTGATCGGCACGCTGCCTTTAGTGTCGCAACTGGCCGCGAGCCTGCCGGTGCCGGTGATCGCCGCCGGCGGGCTGATGGGCGGGCGCGACATCGCCGCCTGCCTCGCGCTCGGCGCGGCCGGCGCGCAGCTCGGCACCGCGTTCCTGCGCTGCCCCGAGTCGGGCGTGTCGGCGCTGTGGAAGACGAAGTTGGCCGAGGCCGGCGACACCGCGACACGGCTGACGCGTGCGTTTTCCGGCCGCTATGCGCGCGGCCTGTCCAACGCCTATATGGAACGCCTGGCCGGGCTCGAAGCGCGCCTGCCGGCTTACCCGCTGATGAACGCGCTGACCGGCCCCATGCGCGCCGCGGCGGCGGAGCAGGGTCGCGCCGATCTCTTGTCGTTGTGGGCGGGGCAGGGCGCCGCGAAGAGCCGCGCCTTGCCGGCGGCCGAACTGGTGGCGACACTGAAGGCGGAGACTTTGAAGACCGGGGAAGCGAAATGAACACGCTGTGCAAGCGTCTGACTATCCACGGCAGGGTGCAGGGCGTGTATTACCGCGCCAGCGCGGTGGCCGAGGCTGAGCGGTTCGGTGTGAGCGGCTGGGTGCGCAACCGGCGCGACGGCACGGTAGAGGCGCTCGCCTGCGGCGACGCTGACTCGGTCGCCGCCTTCATCGCCTGGACGCACGAAGGCCCGCCCGGCGCGCACGTGACGCAGGTAGACGTCGCCGACGCCGCGGTGCCGGTTCCCGAAGGGTTTTCGCAGCGGCCAAGCGCCTGAACCGTGCTGCTACTGAGTCCGCCATCCATAGGCGCGGGCAGCGGCGCTGCACGTCGCGGTATACTCGGGGTTTGCCCGCGCGCGTCGTGCGCGGGGGTTCCGTTCCGGGAGTCTGCCGATGATCACCTTGCGCCGCGTCGCGCCCGCGCTGCTGCTTTCCCTGCTCGCACTGTCCAGCCTGTCCGTGAAGGCGGCCGAGCTGCGCCTGATGACGCACGCCTCGTTCGAGCTGCCCAAGCCCTTGATCGCCGACTTCGAGCGTCAGGCCGGCGTGAAGCTGACGGTGATCAAGGCCGGCGACGCGGGCGAGATGCTGAACAAGCTGATCCTGATGCGCGCCAATCCCATCGCCGACGTCGTCTACGGCATCGACAACACGCTGGCCGCCAAGGCGATCAAGGCCGGCGTGCTCGACGCGGCGCCGACCGTCAAAACCGTGTACACGCTGCCGGGCGGTCTCGCCGCCGTCGACTACGGCGTGGTCACGCTGAACGTAGACAAGGCGTGGTTCGCGAAGAACAAGAAAGCCCTGCCCAGAACGTTGGCCGAGCTCGCCACGCCGGCGTACAAGGACCTCTTCGTCGTGCAGAACCCGGCGACGTCGAGCCCCGGACTCGCCTTCCTCGTCGCGACCGTCGACGCGATGGGCGAGGAGGCGGCGTTCGCGTGGTGGGCGAAGCTGCGCGACAACGGCCTCAAGGTTGCCAAGGGCTGGAGCGAGGCCTACTACACCGACTTCTCGAAGAACGGTGGCGCGCGGCCCATCGTCGTCAGCTACGCGACGAGCCCGGCGGCCGAGGTGTTCTACGGCAAGGAAAAGCTGAACGACGCGCCGACCGCGAGCCTGCCGCTGCCCGGCGCCAGTTTTCTACAGATCGAGGGCGCGGCGCCGGTCAAGGGCGGGCGCGAGCCGGCGGCGGCCAAGCGTTTCGTCGCCTGGCTGCAGAGCGCGCCGGTGCAAAAGGCGCTGCAGACCGGCATGTGGATGTACCCGGCGGTGCCGGGCACGGCGCTGGCGCCGGTGTTCCGCTTCGCGCCGCAGCCGGCCGGCGTGAAGCCGGTCGACGCGGCGAAGATCGATGAAAACGCGCAGCGCTGGGTGAGCCGCTGGACGCGCGTGGTGATCAAGGGCGGCCGTTGATGGTGCTAAGCCGCGCGCTGATCGTGCCGCCGGCGATCTTGCTCGCCGCGGGCCTCGTCGCGCCCCTCGTTCGCGTGTTGGCCGAGGGCGCCGGCGGCTTCGACTTCGCGCTGCTGGTCGATCCGTATCTGGGCTGGCGGCTCGCGTGGTCGTTCATCCAGGCCGGCGTGACCTGCGTGCTGGCGCTGGCGATCGGCCTGCCGCTGTCGTGGGCGCTCGCGCGCTTCGACTTCACGCTGCGTACCTTCGTGCTGCGCGCGCTGATGCTGCCCTTCGTGATGCCGACGCTGGTCGCCGCGATCGGCGTGCTCGCGATCTTCGGCCCGCACGGCGTCGCCGGAATCAACCTGCAGGACACGCCTTGGCTCTTGCTCTACGGCAACCTGTTCTACAACCTGCCGCTGGTGGTGCGCGCCGGCGTCGACGGTTTCGCCGCGGTACCCGCGTCGCAACTGGCTGCCGCGCGGACGCTCGGCGCGAGCCGCGTGCGCGCGTTCTTGCGCGTCGAATGGCCGCTGGTGCGGCCGTGGCTCGCGTCGGCGCTGTGCCTGGTGTTCGTCTATTGCTTCGCCGGCTTCGGCCTCGCGCTCTTGCTTGGCGGCCAGCGCTACGCGACGGTAGAGGTCGAGATCTACACGCTGGTCGCCTACGAGCTGAACTTCGCCGACGCCGGCCTGTTGGCGCTGGTCAACCTCGTCGCCAGCGGCGCGGTCGCGCTCGCGTACGCGTGGCGCGAGAAACGGCTGTCGGTCGCGCTCAAGGTCGAACCCTTGGCGCCGCAAAAACCGCAAACGTTGGCCGAGCATCTGGGGCTCGCAGCGGCCTTGGCGACGCTGGCCTTCGTCAGCTTCGCGCCGCTCGCGGCGGTCGCCGCCTCGGGTCTGGCGGCCGGCTGGGACGTGTGGATGGGGCTGTGGAACGAGGAAGGGCGGCTCGCGCTGTTCAACACGCTGCGCTTCACGGCGACGACCGCCTTGCTCGCCGGCCTGTTCGGCGTCGCGCACGCGCTGGCCGCGCGGCGTTCGGTGTTCTGGCGCGCGGCGGCGTTTTTGCCGTTCATCGTGTCGCCGGTGTGCGTCGCCTTCGGCCTCTTGTTGCTCTACCCCGAGTTCACGGCGAGCCTGCCGCTGCTCATCGGCGCCTACCTCTTGCTCGCCTATCCCTTCGTCGCCAAGAGCCTCGCCGCCGCGCTCGACGCCGAGCCGCCGGAGCTGGCGCGTGCGGCTCGCACTCTGGGTGCGAGTCCGTGGCGCGCTTTCTGGCGCGTACGTTGGCCGCTCATGCGCCCGGCGCTGTCGCGCGGCCTCGCGTTCGCCGCGGCGACGGCGGTCGGCGAGTTCGCCGTCACGCTGTTCCTGTCGCGTCCCGAATGGCTGACGCTGACGACGCTGATCTACCAGCTTCTCGGCCGACCGGGCTCGGCTGCCGCCGCGCAAGCGCTCGCCACCTTGCTGATGGCGCTGTCGCTCATCGCGTTCTGGCTGATCGAAAGGCAGGCCGCCCATGCTCGAACTCGCTGAGCTGTCCAAGCGCTACGGTGAACGCGTCGTCGCCGATTCGGTGTCGCTCAAGCTCGCGCCGGGCGAACTCGTCGCGCTGCTCGGACCGTCCGGTTGCGGCAAGAGCACGCTGCTCAATATGGTCGCCGGCCTCGTCGCGCCGGATGCGGGAGCGATTTATTTCAATAAAGAACGCATCGACATGCTGCCGGCGGAGAGGCGCGGCTTCGCGCTGATGTTCCAGGACTTCGCGCTATTCCCGCATCTGTCGGTACTCGATAACGTGATGTTCGGCCTCGCAGAGCGGCGCGTACCGAAAAAGGCCGCGCGCGAACGCGCGAGGGCCGAGCTCGAAGCGGTAGGGCTGGCCAGTTTCGAGGCGCGCCGCATCGGGGCCTTGTCCGGCGGCGAGAAGCAGCGCGTCGCGCTGGCGAGGGCACTGGCTACCGACCCGCGGCTGATGCTGCTCGACGAACCGTTCTCCAGCCTCGACGCGCATCTTAGAGCATCGTTACAGGCGGCGACGCGCCAGAGGTTGGCCGAGGCGAACATCCCGGCTTTGCTTGTCACGCACGATAGAGACGAGGCGCTGGCGATGGCCGACCGCGTCGCGGTGCTCGACGCCGGCCGCATCGCGCAGATCGCGCCGGCATCCGAGCTGATGGCCGCGCCGGCGAACGAGCGTGTCGCGCGCTTTCTCGGGCTCGCCAACGTCACCGGCCAAGGCTACTGGCCGCAGCAGGCGCTACAGCTGGGTGGGCAGACCTTGGCCGAGGTCGTCGCTTTGACGCCGCGCGCCGACGGGCTGACGCTCGAGGTCGCGCTGCCCGAGGGGCGCTTTATCGTCGAGCTGTCGCTGCGCGAGGCGGCGGCGTTGGCCGAGCCGCCCGTCGTCGGCGCTCGCGTGCCGGTAGCGCTGCGGCCCGAGGCGTTCCGGCGCTTCGCGGCGAAGGACATCGCATGAGCCGCCAACTGCAGCTGGTGCTGCTGTGGGTGTTCATCCAGGCGGTGTTCGCCGGCCTGATGATGGGCAACCGGCTCGACGCGCTCGAATTGCAGTTCGAGCAGGACGCGCGCATCGCGCACCGGCTGTTGAGCCAGGAGGCGGTAGAGCTCGACGCGGTGCTCAACACGCTGGTCGCGGCGCACCCGCGCGCCGACACGCCCGAGGCGCTCGAGAGGCTCGACGCGCAGCTGGCCGCGATCTACCCGCAGATCGCCGACATCGCCTTCTCGCTGCCCGGGCGCGGCTGGCGGCTCTCGAGCGGCCGCGCCGCGCCGTCTGAGTTGGCCGAGGCCTACGCGAAGAGCGCGACGCTGTCGCGCAGCGTGATGACGCGTTTTTCCGGCCGCCCGGCGCGCTACTGGCTGGTGCGTACCCGCGACGACGGCGCCGCCTACGCCTTGTGGCTCGACCCGGCGCGCTTCGTCGCCGGCAACGAATGGCCGAACACGCTGAAGCCGGTGCTGCTGCGCGACGGCCACGGCACGATCCCGCTGGTGCAGGCCGGCCCGGACGCGCCCCTCGCGGTACGCCTCGTGCTCACGCGCAACCTCGCCAGCGTAAGCCAGCCGATGCTGATGCAGGCCGAGACGCGCATCCTGCCGAAACAGCTGCCGTGGGCGACGGTGGCGAGCCTGGCGCTGGCCACCGGCTTCATCCTGTGGGGGCTGAACGCCTTCCTCGACCAGCGCCAGACGGTGCTGCGCGCCAGGCGCCAGGCGCGCTTCGTCCAGGTCGCGCGGCTCAACACGCTCGGCGAGATGGCCGCCGGCATGGCGCACGAACTGAACCAGCCCTTGACGTCCATCCTCGCCAACTGCCAGGCGTCGCTCAGGGTGCTCGACGACGAAGAGCCCGACACCGCGCTGATCCGCGAGGCGCTGTCTCTGTCGGTGACGCAGGCCAAGCGCGCCGGCGAGATCATCGCGCGCCTGCGCGAAGACGTGCTGCGTCCGCGCGAGGCGCGCCGCACGCAGATCCTGGCGCTGGCACAGGTGGTCGACGAGACGGTGTTCCTCGTCGAGCCCGAATGCCGCAAGCGCGAGGTCAGGGTGAAATTCAACCGCCGCGACGACAGCCTCTTCGTGCGCGCCGACCGCGTCGCGCTCGAGCAGGTGATCCACAACCTGCTCTCCAATGCGCTCGAGGCGATGCGCGACACGCCGCCCGAGCGCCGGCTGATCGAGCTGGCCGTCGTGTCGCGCGGCAAGGAAGTCATGCTGACCGTCAGCGACCGCGGCCCGGGCATCCCGCCCGAGGTGCTGCCGCGCCTGTTCGAACCCTTCTTCACCACCCGCCAGACCGGCATGGGGCTGGGGCTGTCGATCTGCGAGACGCTGATCGGCGAAATGGGCGGGGTGGTCGCCGCCGACAACCGAGCCGTCGGCGGGGCGCGCTTCGTCGTGACCCTGCCGCGCGTAGAAACCAAGGAAGACCGCTACCATGGATCACTCCCCGATCATCTATCTGGTTGACGACGACGAAGCGGTGCGGCAGGGCCTGTCGCTGTTGATCCGCACCGTCGGCCTGCAGGTCGAGGCGTTCGCCCGGCCGGAGGATTTTCTCGCCGCCTACGACGCGAACGCGATCGGCTGCGTCGTGCTCGACATCCGCATGCCGGGCATGGGCGGCTTCGAGGTGCTAGAGCGCCTCGACAAGGCGCGCGTCACCCACCCGGTGGTGATGATCACCGGCCACGGCAGCGTCGATCTGTGCCGGCGCGCGTTCAAGACCGGCGCGATGGAGTTCCTGCAAAAGCCGATCGACGACCAGCTCTTCCTCGACACCTTGCAAAAGGCGGTCAAGCAGCACATCGCGACGCGCGAGAAGCAGCGCGTGTCGCTCGAGGCGCGCCAGAAGTTCGAGCGGCTGTCCGAGCGCGAGCGCGAGGTGTTCGTCTTGATGGCCGAGGGCCTGTCGACCAAGCAGATCGCCAAGGAACTCGGCCTGTCGCCGCGCACCGTCGAGACGCACCGCGCTCATCTCTTTTCCAAGCTCGAGGTCGAGTCGCTGGTGCAGCTGATCCGCAGCTATTGCGGCCTGTTGTCCGAGTCCTAAGCGTGTTTTCGGCGAATTTCAGGGTATACCCTTGTAATTTAGCGGCATTCATGCGATTACATCCGTAATATTACGGATGCCCTCGCGTAGTCGAACGGATAGGCGCCGGACCCGCCGGCGACTACGCTATCAACCAGAGATGGAGACAAAGAGATGAAGAAGATCCTGCTGACCGCCGCACTGCTGAGCGCCGCTTTCGCCGCCCACGCCGAGGTGCGCACCGAGAAGACTATCTCGGCCAACCTCGCGCAGACGCTGGCGGCCAACACCGTCGCCGCTTGCAAGGACAAGGGCTACGCCGTGACCGCGGCCGTGGTCGACCGCGCAGGCCAGGTCAAGGCGCTGCTGCGCGCCGACAACGCCGGCCCGCACACGATCGACTCCAGCCTGAAGAAGGCGTACACCGCCGCGTCGGCGAAGAGCCCGACGTCGGCCATGATGGAAACCGCCCAGAAGAATCCGGGCGCACAGAACCTGACCGATATCCCCGGCTTCCTGCTCTTGGGTGGCGGGGTGCCGGTAAAAGTTGGCAACGAGGTGATCGGCGCGATCGGCGTCGGCGGCGCCCCCGGCGGCCATCTCGACGAGCAATGCGCCGTGGCCGCGCTCGACAAGGCCAAGGGCGAGCTCAAGTAAGCCCGTACAGAACCCCGCGCAGTCGGTGTAGTTACCGACGTTTCTCTTGCCCCGGCAACCCCGGGGCATTTTTTTTGTCCCAAGCGGTAGGGTGGGGCCGGCGCTCACTGGGACCCCCGAATGACGCCGTCGGCTTTTCTTCCCCGGCCAAGCCCGTTACCATCGGGCCTCTTTATCGCCAGACAAGATTTCAGCAGGAACACACCATGCAAGAGCACTCCGCCGCCGTCCGCCATGTCGCCCGTTGCAAGCTGCCCACGCAGTGGGGCGAATTCACCATGCACGGCTTCGAGGAAGCCGGTAGCGGCAAGGAACACGTCGCGCTGACGCTGGGTGACTTCGGCGACGGCGAACCGGCGCTGGTGAGGCTGCACTCCGAATGCCTGACCGGCGATGCGCTGTTCTCGCTGCGCTGCGATTGCGGTTTCCAGCTCGCCGCCGCGCTCGAGGCGATCGCCAAGGAAGGCCGCGGCGCCTTGCTTTATCTCAGACAAGAAGGGCGCGGCATCGGCCTGATCAACAAGATCCGCGCGTACCGGCTGCAGGACGGCGGCGCCGATACGGTAGAGGCGAACGAGCAGCTCGGCTTTCCGGCCGACGCGCGCGACTTCCGCATCGCGCGCGACATGTTGGCCGAGCTCAAGATCTGCAAGGTGCGAGTGATGACCAACAACCCGCGCAAGATCGACACGCTCAAGCGCGTCGGCATCGAGGTGGTCGAGCGCGTGCCGCTCGAAGTTGGCCGCAACCCGTACAACGACAAGTACCTGGACACCAAGGCCGACAAGCTCGGCCACCTGTTCGGCCTGTAGGCTAGGTCAAGGTCGAACGTCGAGACGCCCGGGGTTGCCGGGCGTTTTTCATTCCGTCAGAAGGCGGGGGCGGTGTGGCTGAGAAGGTGAGGCCGGGGTGCGCGGTCCCGCTGTTGCTCAAGCGCCTTCAAGAGGGGCTCGCAGGGTGGCGTGATGCAGGAAGGGGGTGAAGTCTTCGAGAACGGACAAAGAAAAAACCCGAGGCCTGAGCCTCGGGTTCTGTCTGGTGGAGGTAAGCGGGATCGAACCGCTGACCTCTTGCATGCCATGCAAGCGCTCTCCCAGCTGAGCTATACCCCCAGAAAACTGCTGCCCGCGCCGGCTTGCTGCCCGGCGTCGTGCGAGAGGGATGAACTATAACCGGCGCGGATCGACGCGTCAACCACCGCCGGGACTCGGCCCCTACGCCGCGCGCGGTGCGGGTGGGCCTGGGTGCGATGCTGGCTGACGTTGGCCGAGCCTACAGATAGTTATCGAGCGGCTGGACCGCCCAGTGGCCGGTGTAGTTGGCCTTGCGTTGCGCGACTTCGAGCAGCTTGTGCACGCTGATGACGTCGCCGGTGGCGATGTCGCCGTAGCCGTCGATCACCACCACCGCGTAGCGGTAGCCGTCGTCTATGAGTTCGCGAGTGCGTTGCGGATCGAGAACGATCTTGTCGATGTGTTTTCCCACGGGGGCTTCCTGGAACGGGTAGGGCAGGGACTGCGCGCCATTATCGTCCGTCGCGCGCGCGCTGGACAAGGGGGTGGCCGAGCCCAGCAAAAAGCGCCCGCAAGCTGCCGGGCGCTTTGTCCTTCATGGCCGGGGGCTCGGCCAAGCTTATCGCTACGGGAAGGCCGGGATCGTCGGCTCGGTGCCCTCAAGGTGCGCTTCGGGGTGGATCTTGCGCAGCAGTTGCTCGATGTCTTCGACCTGGTCGTAGCGCACGTCGACCATCAACAGGATCTGGCCGCGTTCGATCGCCGCGCGGAACGGTTTGAGCCGGCTGTTGGGGGCCGAACTGCCTATCATGCTCGCCGTCCACGCGCCGAACAACGCGCCGAGCAGGCAGGTCGCCAGCACCACGCCGCCCCATGGCAGGCCGCTGCCCGACAGCATGAAGAAGGCCGCGACCAGCCCGGCGAACAGGCCGGTTGCGCCGCCGACAGCGAGGCCCATTTCGGCGCCGTGCACGATGTCCGATTCTTGCAGCAGGTTGGCGCGGTGCAGGCTGGAGAGGTCCGCGCCTTCGCGCGCGAGGAAGTGGATGTGTCTTTCCTCGATCCGGGCGAGCAGGAGGTCGTTCATCATCCGCTGCGCGCTGGGTAGATCGGGGATCAGGTAGTAGATCCGTTTCCGTTTGAGCATGGCCGCACCTCCCGGATGCCGATTGAAAACAAGGCGGTAGAGAACCGCCCCGGCGATACCTTTATATATATACCCCGCCGTTTGACGCTTCAAACCCGGGGTCCTCCGCGTACCGGACGCGCCGCTCTCCTCGAAAGACCCCCCGCCACGATCCGCGTTTTCGACGCAATTCCCGCGCCGGTTTTTGCGTCTGGCAAGCAGACATCGTTGTTTTCATGCCCGCTGCGATCGATGTGCTAAGTTGAGAAAGGCGGGGCGGGCGCGGCGTGCGCGGTCCCAAGGTTGGCCGGGCCCTGAGCGCGCGGCCTCGGCGACGACGGGAGAGGGGCGACAGCACATGGCACTCGCAATCGTCTTGATCGGCATCGCCGTCGCCGCCCTGCTGTTCCACGCGCTGAGCCCGTGGTGGCTCACGCCGCTCGCGTCCAATTGGGGCCAGATCGACAACACGCTGATCATCACGCTCGTCATCACCGGCGCCGTCTTCGTCGCCATCAACGTCTTCATCGCCTACGCGCTGATCCGCTATCGCCACCGCGCCGGCCATCGCGCCGCCTACGAACCCGAAAACAGGAAGCTCGAGCGCTGGCTGACCGGCATCACCGCCGTCGGCATCGTCGCGATGCTGGCGCCGGGGCTGCTCGTCTACGCCGAATACGTCACGCCGCCGAAGGACGCGTGGGTGCTCGAGGTGGTCGGCCAGCAGTGGCAGTGGAGCTTCCGCTTTCCCGGCGAAGACGGCCGGCTCGGCGCATCCGGCGCGCAGTATGTCGGCGCCGACAATCCTTTCGGGCTGAATCCCGCCGACTTTCGCGGCCGCGACGATGTCTTGGTGGCGGGCTCGGAAGTGCACCTGCCGCTGGGCAGGCCGATAAAGGTGCTGCTGCGCTCGAAAGACGTGCTGCACGGCTTCTTCGTGCCGCCGTTTCGCGCGCGCATGGACATGGTGCCGGGCATGGTCACGTATTTCTGGTTCACGCCGACCAAGGCCGGCCGCTTCGAGATCCTGTGCGCCGAGCTGTGCGGCGTCGGCCACTCCAATATGCGCGGCGAGGTGGTGGTCGAGGACGGGGCGGCTTTCCGCGCGTGGCTGAAAGCGCAGCCGACCTTCGCCGGCGCGCGGGCCGTGAAGGCCGCGATGAGCGCGGCCGAGCAGGGCCGTGGCATCGCCGAGGCGCGCGGCTGTTTCGCCTGCCACAGCGTCGACGGCAGCGCGAGCGTCGGTCCGGGCTGGAAGGGGCTGTTCGGGAGGACCGTGACCCTGGCCGACGGCAGCCGCCTCGTCGCCGACCAGGCCTATATCGCCGAATCGATCCGCAAGCCGGCGGCCAAGCTCGTGAAGGGCTACGCGCCTATCATGCCGCCGTTCGCGCTTGACGATGCCGACGTCGACGCGATCGGCGCCTACATCGCGGGCCTGGGCAAAAATGCCGTGAGCGGCGGCGAGTGACGGGCGATCCGTGCAAGCGAGGAGAGAGGACGATGGCTTACTCCACCGGCGAAGGCCACCCCGAGCCGCACGGCTTCTGGACGCGTTACGTCTGGAGCCAGGACCACAAGGTCATCGCCGTCCAGTACACGCTGACGGCGATCCTGATCGGCATCGTCGGGCTCGCGCTGTCCAGCCTGATGCGGCTGCAGCTCGGCTTTCCCGGCCGTTTCGATTTCATCGACGCGAATCACTACTACCAGTTCGTCACCATGCACGGGATGATCATGGTGATCTATCTGCTGACGGCGCTGTTCCTCGGCGGCTTCGGCAATTACCTGATCCCGCTGATGGTCGGCGCGCGCGACATGGTGTTTCCCTTCCTCAACATGCTGAGCTACTGGGTGTATCTGGTCGCGGTGCTGGTGCTGGTCGCGAGCTTCTTCGTGCCCGGCGGGCCGACCGGCGCCGGCTGGACGCTGTACCCGCCGCAGGCGATCCTGCCCGGCACGCCGGGCGCCGACTGGGGCATCGTCCTGATGCTGGTGTCGCTGATCATCTTCATCGTCGCGGCGACGATGGGCGGGCTCAACTACGTGACGACGGTGCTGCAGGCGCGCACCGAGGGCATGTCGCTGATGCGCCTGCCGCTGACGGTGTGGGGCATCTTCATGGCGACGGTGCTCGCGCTGATCGCTTTTCCGGCGCTGTTCGTCAGCGGCGTGATGATGCTGTTCGACAAGGTGCTCGGCACCAGCTTCTTCATGCCGGCGATCGTGTCGATGGGGCAGCAGCTCGACTATCAGGGCGGCAGCCCGCTGCTGTTCCAGCACCTGTTCTGGTTCTTCGGCCATCCCGAGGTCTACATCGTCGCGCTGCCGGCGTTCGGTATCGTGTCCGACCTGATCAGCACGCACGCGAGGAAGAACATCTTCGGCTACCGGATGATGGTGTGGGCGATCGTCGCGATCGGCGTTTTGAGCGTCGTCGTGTGGGCGCACCACATGTTCGTCAGCGGCATGAACCCGTACTTCGGCTTCTTCTTCGCGATCACCACGCTGGTGATCGCGATCCCGACCGCGATCAAGGTCTACAATTGGCTGTTGACGTTGTGGCGCGGCGACATCCATCTGACGGTGCCGATGCTGTTCGCGATCGGCTTCATCAGCATGTTCGTGATCGGCGGGCTGACCGGCCTGTTCCTCGGCAACGTCAGCGTCGACATCCCCTTGTCGGACACCTATTTCGTCGTCGCGCACTTCCACATGGTGATGGGCGTCGCGCCGATACTCGTCGTGTTCGGCGGCATCTATCACTGGTTCCCCAAGGTCACCGGGCGGATGCTGAACGACACGCTCGGCAAGCTGCACTTCTGGGTGACCTTCGTCGGCGCCTACGCGATCTTCTTCCCGATGCACTACCTCGGCTTTCTCGGCATGCCGCGCCGCTACTACGCGTACGACGGCTATCAGACGATCCCGGCATCGGCGCAGTCGCTGAACGCCTTCATCACCGTCGCCGCGCTGATCGTCGGCGCGACGCAACTCTTGTTCCTGTTCAACCTCGCGTGGAGCGCTTTTCGCGGCAGGCGTGCCGGCGGCAACCCGTGGGGCGCGACCACGCTCGAATGGCAGACGCCCGAGACGCCGCCCGGCCACGGCAACTGGGGGTCTGCGCAGCCGGTGGTGTACCGCTGGGCGTACGAATACAGCGTGCCCGGCGACGAGCGCGACTTCGTGCCGCAGAACGCCGCGCCCGAAGGCCCGGCCGTGGCCGAACGGCCGGCAGGCTGAGGAGCGATGATGGAAACGTCGATGCGGACATCGGGGCGGGGCAGGCTTGGCCGGGCCTGTCGCGAGAGCACGCCGGAGTCGGTCGCGCTGTCGGTCTTCATCGGCGTGGTCGGCGTGCTCTTTTCGCTGTTGATCGTCGCCTACGCGATGCGCATGCGCACCGGCGACTGGCGGACGCTGCCGGTGCCGTGGCAGCTGGGTTTGAGCACGGCTATGCTGATTTTGAGTAGCGCCTCGCTGCAGTGGGCGAGTGTAGCGGCACGACGTGGCGAGCGAAAAAGCCTTAACAAGGCGCTGCTCGCCACCGCCGTGTTCGCCGTCGCTTTCTTGGCGTCGCAGCTTTGGGTGTGGCAGCGGCTCGTCGAATTCGGCTACCTGGCCTCGGCCAACCCGGCCAACGGTTTTTTCTACCTGATCACCGGTCTGCACGGCCTGCATCTGGCAGGCGGTCTGGTGGCGCTGGGGCGGGCCGTCGCGCACAGCCGTCTAAGCGGGGCGGCGGCGCGGGTTCAGGCCAGCATCGCCTTGTGCGCGCGCTACTGGCACTTCCTGCTCGCGCTGTGGCTGGTGCTCTACGCTGCGTTGTCCTTCCTGACGCCGGCCATCGTCGCTTTCATTTGCGGCGCTTCCTGAGGGGGAAGCACGGTTTTCGTACGAGGTGAGCCATGGCGCAACGTCCCCCGACTTCCCGCGAAGATCTGCTCGCGTCGCCCGCCGGCTGGCAGGGCTTCGTCGCCGACTGGTCGGCCGACCGCGAGGCGTTCAAGGTGCCGTGGGGCAAGGCGATGATGTGGATCTTCCTCGTCAGCGACACCTTCGTCTTCAGCTGTTTCCTCGTCGGCTACATGACGGTGCGCGTGTCGACCACCGCCGTCTGGCCCAACCCGAGCGAAGTCTTCGCGCTGACGATAGGCGGCACGTCGGTCCCGTTGATCCTGATCGCGATCATGACCTTCATCCTGATCAGCAGCAGCGGCACGATGGCGATGGCGGTCAACTACGCCTACCGCCGCGAGCGCGTGAAAACGGCTTTGCTGATGCTGGCGACCGCCGCGTTCGGGGCCTCTTTCGTCGGTCTGCAGGCGTTCGAGTGGACCCATCTGATCGTCGACGAAGGCGTGCGGCCGTGGGGCAACGCGATGGGCGCGGCGCAGTTCGGCGCCGCCTTTTTTACGATCACCGGCTTTCACGGTCTGCATGTTTCGGCCGGCGTGATCTATCTGCTTGTCGTCGCGCTGAAGGTGCTGTTGGGCCGTTACGAGCGCAGTGGAAACTACCAGATCGTCGAGATCGCCGGCCTCTACTGGCACTTCGTCGACCTGGTATGGGTGTTCATCTTCGCGTTCTTCTACCTGTGGTGAGGCCGCGCCATGCAAACCGTTCCCGCCGCAGAGCACGCGTCCGGCCAGCAGCATCCGATCGGGCTCTACCTGAGGGTCTGGGCGCTGCTGTTCGTGCTCAGTACGCTGTCTTATCTGGTCGACTACTTCCGCATCGAAGGCTATCTGCGCTGGTTTTTGATCGTCGCCTTCATGCTGATGAAGGCCGGGCTGATCATCGCCGTCTTCATGCATATGCGCTGGGAGCGGCTGGCGCTGATCGTCGCGATCCTGCTGCCGCCGTTTTGCCTCCTGGTGCTGGTCGGGCTGATGCATGTCGAGGCGGACTACACCTTCTCGACGCGCGGCGCCTATTTCACGAGCGACGTTCAGCAGACGGCGGTGCACCCCGGAACGGGGCAGGAAAGACGTTAGACTGGCCGCGGTGGTCTAGGGGCGCTGAGGCCGGGAAACGAGCCGTCATTCGATCTTTAGCGTGCCTGCGCGCGATGGCGTTCGAGGGGCGCAATGAGCGACTCGCAGTTGAATCAACCGTCCATCAGGGGTAGATCACAAGCCCGGCTTGCCATGCTCGGCAAGGGGCTCGCCGCCGGCGTGCTGGTCTGGCCGGCGTTCGCCTTCGCGCAGCTGCCGGGCGACCTGCTGATTTCCGGCGCTCGCGGCTGGTGCGTCGCGCGAGCGGGCGATGCGGCGGCGCCCACCGACAAAGTCATCGCCGCCGCGTGCGACGGTAGCGATCCGCGCCAGCGCTGGGTGTTCGACGCGGCGGCGGTGCAGCCGGCCAGCGATCCGGCGCTGTGCCTGTCCGGTCGTCCCGGCGACGGCGGCGCGTTGGCGCTGGCCGCTTGCGACAGCCGCAGCGGGACGCAGCCGTGGACGTTGGCCGAGCAGGGTCTGCATCTCGGCGAAGCGGCGCTGACGCTCTCGCGCGACAACAAGCTGGTCGTGGTGGCGACAAACGACGCGGGGTTCGAGCCACGTTGGACGCGGCTGTCAGAGCTCGCCGCCCGGGTCGACGCGGGCAGGTCGGTCGTCATCCAGTACCCGATCGCGGCGACCGATACCGCGTCGCTCGAACTGGAACGCGCGCGCCACGTCGTGAACCAGCTGACCCCGCCGGACGAGCCCTTGCCGGCGCCGCGCGACGTGTCGGCCTTCCCCGGCGAGGTGCCCGCCGACGCGCCTCGCGTCACCGAAACCGTGTCGCTCGACCGCCGTTTTACGCGCTTCAGCCACGTCGGCTGGAGCCAGAAGCCGAAGAACTGGCTGGCGACCGGCCTCTACGCGCCGGCCGGCGAAGTCGTCACCGTCACCGCGTCGGACGACGCGGCCGCGCTGGCCGGCGTGTCGCTGCGCATCGGCGCGAACACCGACGTGATCGCACGCACGAAGCCCGGCGAGACGGTAGACCGCTACGCCAGCGTCAGCCTTGCCGTACCGCTCAAACCCGGCGTGAACCGCGTGCGCAGCCAGTATGGCGGCCTCGTGATCGTCGAGTCGGCAGGCTCGGCCAACGTGACGCTGCCGCTGACGATCGCCGGCGCGGTGAAGGCGCCGCGCTTCAGGCTGGGCACCGACAGCAACGCCGACTGGGCGCTCGCGCGCAACAATCCGGCGCCGTGGGCGGTGCTCGAAGGCGACAAGGCGCTGCTGGTCGTGCCGTCGAGCCAGGTCAGAGAACTCGAAGACGCACAAAGCGTGATGAAGGCCTACGACACCGCGCAGCAAGCGGCGATGGACCTGGCCGGTTTCGACGGCTCGTCGTCCCTGCATCCCAGGCTGCACGGCCGGCAGTGGTTCGTCGAAGACCGGCAGATCAGCGTCGGCTACGGCCATGCCGGCTTCCCGATCATGACGCGGCTCGACTGGAGGCTCGCCAGCGTCGACGCGGCGACCAACTGGGGCGTGATGCACGAAACCGGCCACAACTACCAGGCGCTCTGCCTGTGGGCGGCGCGTTACGGGCTGGAGTCGACGGTGAACCTGATCCCGCTCTACGTCGCCGAGACGCTGCGCGGCCGGCCTGCGCTGATCGGCACGCTGCGCTTTTCGAGGGCGATCGCCAAGCTCGGTCCGGGCTTCGACTTCGACCGCAACGCCGACAAGGACGACAAGCTCGTCTTTCTCGCCCAGCTGCGCTACGCGTTCCCTGACCTGGGCTGGGCGCTGTTCCGGCAACTGAACCGCCGCTACCGCGAACTGCCGGCCTCCGGGCAGCGCGCGATCTGCGCGAGCGAGGCGAGGCAGACCGACACGCTGCTCGAATTGCTGTCCGACGTCGTCGGCCGCGACCTCTCGTCCCACTTCCTGAACTGGGGCGTGCCGGTGTCGGCCGGCGCGCTGTCGCGCGTCAGGTCGCGGGGTCTGCCCGCGCCGTCGTTTCCCACCTGGCTGGTCAATCCGGAATGAACGCGCCGATAGCGAACGGCCAATGACAGGAGCGGCGTTTGCTTGTTCAATGCTAAGGCCCGCCCCGACCGGGGGTGGGGCTTGAGCGGCCCGCCACCGTGGGCCCGCTTCCGACGACAAGCAGGAGAACCCGACATGTCCGCATCGCCCATCGAACCCGTTACCTTGCTCGTTTCGCGGCGCGTCGCGCCGGCGCGCTACCGCGGCTTTCTCGCGTGACCCGGCGCGGAGAGCGCCTCGCGGCCGGCTTCGCCGGCTTTCTCGGCGCCGGAATGTTCTTGCCGCCCGAGGGCGGCGACGAATACCAGGTCGTGTTCCGCTTCGCCGACGAGGCGTGCCTCGCGTGCTGGGCCGACTCGGCCGAGCGGCGCGACTGGCTGCGCGAAGGCGCCGAACTGGTGCACGACAGTCGCGTGCGCTGCGCGAGTGGGCTCGACGCCTGGTTCGGCCCCGCGCCGTCGGCGCCGCCGCGCTGGAAGCAGGCGGTGGCGATCTGGCTGGCCTTCTTCCCGGTGTCGCTGGCCTTCACGCTGCTGCTGGGCGAGCGTCTGGCCGCGCTGCCGGTGTTCTGGCGCGTGCTGTCGAGCACGGCGATCCTGACCCCCGGTGATGGTCTTCGTCTTCATCCCGTTCGCGACACGGCTGTTGCGGCGCTGGCTGCAGCCGGCCGCGCTGCCGGCGCGGCGCGTCGCGAGCGACTGAGGGCTGTCAAAAAAAACGGGCGGCCGAGGCCGCCCGAATGAGGGTCGAAGCAAACGGGCGGGGCTTAGAAGCCCAGCGGGAAGTAGTAGGCCATCGCGTAGGTCAGCACGCCGACGAAGGCGCAGAAGATCAGGCTGTGCTTGACGGTGAAGCGGAACAGGTCGGCCTCCTTGCCCACGAGGCCCACGGCGGCGCACGCGACGGCGATCGATTGCGGCGAGATCATCTTGCCGGTCACGCCGCCGGTGGTGTTCGCCGCGACGAGCAGGGTGTCCGACACGCCGATCTGGTGCGCGGTGGTCGCCTGCAGCGAGCCGAACAGCGCGTTCGACGAGGTGTCCGAGCCGGTCAGGAACACGCCGAGCCAGCCGAGGAAGGGCGAGAAGAACGGGAAGGCGCCGCCGGTGCCGGCCAGCACCAGCGCCAGCGTCGACGACAGGCCCGAATAGTTGGCGACGAAGGCGAACGCGAGCACCATGCCGATCGAGTAGATCGGGCGCTTCAGTTCGACGAGCGTTTCGAAGAAGGTCTTCGCGCCGTCGGCCGGTTTCATCTTCAGCACCGCCATCGCGATCAGCGCCGAGAAGAAGATCGCGGTGCCGGTGGCCGAGAACAGGTCGAGCTTGAACACCGCCTCGTAGGGCTTGGCGTCGGTCACGATCGGGGCGACCTTGACCACCAGGTTGTCCAGGTGCGGCACGTGGAACTTGAACACCCACGAGGCGAGCGCGCCGTCCTTCGCGAACAGCGCCTTGAACGGCTTCAGGCTCCAGATGGTGACGATGACGGTCAGGATGATGAACGGCGACCACGCCTTGGCGACCTGGCCGAGGCTGTACTCGAGCGGTTTCTTGTCGGGACGCTGCGCGCCGCCGCCAAAGCCGCCGACGCTGACCGAACCGCCGATGCCGCCCATGCCGGCGGCGGCGAAGGTGAACACCTGCTTCGGCTGCCATACCTTGAGGAAGGCGGTCAGGCACACCAGGCTCACCAGCGCCGAGGTGATGTCCGGCAGCTCCGGGCCGATGTAGTTCGACGTGAAGTACTGCGTCACCGCGAACGACACCCCCGCGACCAGCGCGGCGGGCCAGGTCTCCTTCACGCCCTTGACGCCGTCCATCATCATGACCAGCCAGAACGGCACGATGACCGACAGGATGGGCAGCTGGTGACCGGCGGCCGCGCCGATGTGGAACGGGTCGAGGCCGGTGACCTGGCCGGCGACGATGATCGGGATGCCCATCGCGCCGAACGCCACCGGCGCGGTGTTGGCGATCAGGCACAGGCCGGCCGCGTACAGCGGGTTGAAGCCGAGGCCGACGAGCAGCGCGGCGGTGATCGCCACCGGCGCGCCGAAGCCGGCCGCGCCCTCGAGGAAGGCGCCGAATGAGAAGCCGACCAGCAGCATCTGCAGGCGCTGGTCCTCGGTCACCGACAGCACCGACGCGCGGATGATGTCGAACTGGCCGGTCTTGACGGTGATCTTGTACAGGAACACCGCGGCGACGATGATCCACGCGATCGGCCAGATGCCGTAGGCGAAGCCGAAGCCGGCGGCGGCGAAGGCCATGTCGGCCGGCATCTGGTAGACGAAGATCGCGATCGCCAGCGAGATGGCGACGGTGATGGTGCCGGCGACGTGGCCCTTCATGCGCAGCACGGCGAGCGCGACGAAGAAGAAGGCGATCGGGATGGCGGCTACCAGGGCCGAAAGGCCGAGGCTGCCCAAGGGGGCGTACACCTGGGTCCAGGTCTGCATGGTCAAACACTCCTCTTGCCCCGGCGCAAGGCGGGGCTCGGTCAAAACAATCGGAAGGGGGCCGCGCGGGCGGCAAGGTTGGCCGAGGTTCAGCCGAGGGCGTCGTCGGGGATCTTCATGGTTCTCTCCTTTGATGCGGGTCGTGGTGTTGCGGCCGGCTTATCGCTGCCGGCTCGGTTCGGGTGTCGGGGTGGTGCAGAAGTCGAGCAGCGCCTCGATGCTGTGGTAGTCGCGGCCCGAGTGGGTGCTCAGGCCGATCTGGCAGGTGCGGCTCATCGACACGCCGGCGCCGCAGTCGTCGGGCAGGCTGGCCTTCAGTCCGCGCAGGCCGTTGGCGTTCAATTCCGGCAGCGTGAAGCCCTTGCCGCCGGCGAAGCCGCAGCAGGCGATGTCGGGCACGACAATCTCGTCGGCGCAGGCGCGCGCCAGCGCCAGCAGCTTGCCGCCGACGCCCATCTTGCTGGCGCTGCACGGCACGTGGACCGCCAGCCGCGGCAGCTTCGCGGCGATGGTCAGGCGCAGCAGCACCGCCTCGGCGAGGTAGCTGGCCGGGTCGTGGAGCTTGAGCCGCGCGTCGAGCCGTCCGGCCTTCTGCGCGTCGATCAGCCGCAGCGAGCACGGGCTGTTGTCCAGGTAGACCGGGATCGCGCCGGTTTTCGACGCCTTCAGCAGCGCCGCCTCGACGGCGGCGAGCGCCGCGTCGGCGGCGGCTGTCGCGCCGGCCGACTCGAACGGCTGGCCGCAGCACAGGCTGGCCTGGCCGTCCGGGTAGACTGCCGCGATGCCGGCGCGCGCGAACAGGCGCAGCGTGCTTGCCGCGACGCTTTCGGTCCCGTCGCGGCCCTCGGCCAACGTCCGGTTCACGCAGCTGACCAGGTACACCACCTGCGGCGAGCCGGCCGAACGCATCGGCTTGGGGTCGGGCAGGGCGGCGGCTGGGCCCGGCGTGCCCTCGGGCGGCACCGGCAAGAGCGGGAAGGTCTTTTTCAGCGTGCGGGCGACCCTGGCCGAGCTGTCGCCGAGCTGGCGGTTGAGGAACAGTCCGAAGCGCGCGCCGGCGGTCGCCGCCGCCATGTGGCGCTGCGCGAGGCCGGCCAGCGGCGACGGCGATGCGGGCGCGCCGAGCTTCTTCATCAAGAGGCCGGTGTTGATGCCGACCGGGCAGCGCGTCGCGCACATGCCGGTCGCCGCGCAGCTGTCGACGCCGACGTAGCGGTAGCGCGCGCGGTAGGCGGCTAGCTCTTCGGAGTCCGGCTCGGTGCGCGACAGCTGCTGCATGCGGCGCCACAGCACGATGCGCTGGCGCGGCGTCAGCGTGAGGCCGTTGGACGGGCAGGCCGGCTCGCAGAAGCCGCATTCGATGCAGTGGTCGACGATCGCGTCGGCCGCCGGCATCGCCTTCAGGTTTTCCAGGTGGACGCGCGCGTTGCCGCTGATGATCACGTCCGGGTTCAGCAAGTTGTCCGGGTCGAACGCCGCCTTGATCGCGCACATCACCGCGTAGGCCGCGTCGCCCCATTCCTGGCGCACGAACGGCGCGACGTTGCGGCCGGTGCCGTGCTCGGCCTTCAGCGAGCCGCCGTATTCGCCGGCGACCAGGTCGGCCACCGCCTGCATGAAGCCGTCGTAGCGGTCGATCTCGGCCCGGGTGTCGAAGCTCGGCGTGAAGCAGAAGTGCAGATTGCCCTCGAGCGCATGGCCGAAGATCAGCGCCTCGGCGTAGCCGTAGCGGTCGAACAGCGCGGTCAGGCGGCGCACGCCGTCGGCCAGGTATTCGATCGGGAAGGCGACGTCCTCGATGACGACCGTCGTGCCGACCGGGCGCACCGCGCCGACCGCCGGGAACAGCCCCTTGCGCACCGCCCAGTAGGTGTCGCAGACGCCGGCGTCGGTCGAGAAGCCGCTGTGCGCGCTCGGCGAAAAACCGGCGAGCACCGCGTTGCTGGCGGCGATCTGCTCGGCCAACCTTGCCGCGCTCTCGGCGCGCGTCTCGATCAGCAGGCACGCGGTCGCGTCGCCGATCTCGCCGTAGATGAAGTCGGGCAGGCCCTTCTTGCCCTGGATCGCCCTGAGGCTCCGCGCGTCGATCAGTTCGACCGACTCCACCGGCGCGGACTGCTTGAGCGCGGTGACCGCGCGGCAGCAACGGTCCAGTTCGTCGAACAGCACCAGCGCGCTCGCCTTGTGCGGCTGGTCGGGCACGGTGTGGTAGGTGATCTCGCCGATGAAGCCGAGCGTGCCCTCCGAGCCGATCATCAGGTGCGCGAGCATGTCGACCGGGTCGGCAAAGTCGACCAGCGCGTTGATGCCGTAGCCGGTGGTGTTCTTCAGCCGGTACTTGTGGCGGATTTTTTCTTCGAGCGCGGCGTCGGCGCGGATGTCGGCAGAGAGCTCGGCCAAGGTGGCAAGCAGCGTCGCGTGGCTGGCTCGGAAGGCCGCGACGCTCGCCGCGTCGCCGGTGTCGAGCAGCGTGCCGTCGGCCAGCGTCACGCGCAGCGTATCGAGCGTGTGGTAGCTGTTCTGGCGGGTGCCGCAGCACATGCCGGACGAGTTGTTGGCCGCGATGCCGCCGATCTTGGCGGTGGCGATCGACGCCGGGTCCGGGCCGATCTTGCGGCCGAACGGCGCCAGAAGCGCGTTGGCGCGGCTGCCGATCAGGCCGGGCGCAAGGCGCACGCGCGCGCCGCCGTCCAGCACCTCGCCGTGCGCGAAGCCGTCGCCGAGTACCACCAGCACCGAGTCGCTGACCGCCTGGCCCGACAGGCTGGTGCCGGCGGCGCGGAAGGTCACCGCGACCTTGTGCTCGCGGGCGAGGCGTAGCACGTGGCCGACCTCGGCCTCGTTGTCGACCTTGACGACGGCCTGCGGCACGAGCCGGTAGAAGCTCGCGTCGGTGCCGAAGGCCAGCGTCGAAACCGGGTCGGTGTAGATCCGGTTCGCCGGTACGAAGCCGGCGAGCTCCCGGGCGAATGCCTGGTGCGCCGGGCTCATCGCGCGGTCTCCTTGCGGCGTTCGCGCATCAGCTCGTGCAGCGTCTTCGGCGCCGGCTTCATCGGCACGTGGTTCTGCGTCCAGCCGAGCTGGTGTCTGGGTGTCAGGCCCCTGAGGCGGGTCGCCGCCCAGCCGAAGAATCTATACGCGCCGGGCTTGCTGTAGACGCCGGACCACAGCCGCCAGGCGAGCTTGACCTCGCGGTCGACGCCGGCGCCCTGGCCGCGCAGCGGATGCGCGACTTTCTCGTGCGGGTCGCGCACCGACTCCTCCCTGAGGCGCATCAGCATCTCGGGGATCGGGATCTTGACCGGGCAGACCTCGCCGCAGGCGCCGCACAGGCTCGACGCGGTCGGCAGGTCGACGGTGTTCTCGAGCCCCAGCATGTGCGGCGAGATGATCTGGCCGATCGGGCCCGGGTAGACGGTGCCGTAGGCGTGCCCGCCGATGCGGGTGTAGACCGGGCAGTGGTTCATGCACGCGCCGCAGCGGATGCACTGCAGCGTCTTCCTGAGCTGCTCATCCGAATAGGCCTGCGAGCGGCCGTTGTCGAGCAGCACCAGGTGCACTTCGCGCGGGCCATCCATCTCGCCCTCGCGGCGCGGGCTGCTGATCATGTTGAAGTAGGTCGTCACCGGCTGGCCGGTCGCCGAGCGGGTCAGCAGGCTGTAAAGCGGCACCACGTCGGCCAGCTTCTCGATCACCTTCTCGATGCCGGTGATCGCGATGTGCATGTCGGGCACGGTGGTGCACATGCGGCCGTTGCCCTCGTTCTCGACGAGGCACAGCGTGCCGGTCTCGGCGATGGCGAAGTTGACACCCGAGACGCCGACGTCGGCGGTCACGTACATCTGGCGCAGCGCCTGGCGGCCGATCTGGATCAGCGCGTCGACGTCCTCGGTGTACGGGGTGTCCGGGATGTGCTCGCTGAATAATTTGGCGATGTCGGCACGGGTCTTGTGGATGGCCGGCATGATGATGTGGCTCGGCTTCTCGCCGGCGAGCTGGACGATGTACTCGCCCATGTCGCTCTCGATCGCGGTCACGCCGCGCGCCTCGAGATAGTGGTTGAGTTCGGTCTCCTCGCTGACCATAGACTTGCCCTTGACCGCGAGCTTGCCGCCCTTCGCGGCGATCAGGCCGTGGATGATGGCGTTGGCTTCCTCTGTCGTCTCGGCCCAGTGCACGGTGACGCCGTTCTCGTTCAGCTTCGCTTCCAGCCGTTCGAGCAGCTCCGGCAGCCTGGCGAGGCTCTTCTGGCGGATGCTCTCGCCCAGTTTCCTGAGTTCGGCCAACTCGTGCGCGTCCGGGAATTGCGCGGCGCGCTTGCCCATCAGGAAGTCCATCGCGCCGCGGAAGCTTTGCCGCAGGTTCGAATCGGCCAGCGCCGCGCGGGCGTTGGCCTTGAAGTCGCGCGACGGGTAGTAGGTGAGGGTGGCTTCGTTCATGCGTCGGCCTCCAGGTCGGCAAGGTCGATGTCGTCGGGCACCACGGCCAGCACCACCAGTTCGCGCGGGCCGTGCGCGCCGTAGGCGACGGTCTGCTGGATGTCCGAGGTCTTGGACGGGCCGGAAATCAGCAGCGCGTTGGTCGGCATGCCGGCGGCCCAGTTCTCGGTGCTCATCGCCGAGAAGAAGTCCGGGTGGAGCGTGCGGGTGTCGAACAGCGCGAAGTGGATAGGCGGCACCAGGCTCATCGTGCGCGGCTCGTCCTGGCCGGGCCAAGCGATCAGCGAGCCGGTCAGCGCGATGCCGGCGCGCACGCGGGTGAACGCGGCGTCGACCGTGTTGAACAGCGTCGCCTTCCAGCCGTCGATCGGCCGGTCAAAGCCGAGGCGCAGCGGCGGCTCGGCCAGTTCGGCCAGCGCGGCGGCGGCGCGCGCGCCGTGCGCGGTAGACGGCGCCAGCAGCAGCGTCCTGACGCCACGCGTGGCGACCTCCTCGGCCAATGTCTGCGGCCAGTCGGACTCGCGCACCCACAGCACTTCGGTGCGCACCGCGCGCATCAGCGCGGCCCAGTGTTTCAGCGCCGTAAGCCCCACGAGTTTTTCGGTGCCGGCGTAGTAGGCGGCGACGTCGGCTTCGACGGGCGCCGATCGCGGCGCGGCGCGCAGCTTGCCGAGGATGGTGTCGCGCGCGCTCATGCCGCCCCTCCGGTCCGCTTCAGCAGGAAGCTCGCCAGGTGTTCGCCGGCGAAGGCGTCGCCGTCCTTTTCGAGCTTGCCGTTGATGTTCATCATGCAGCCGCAGTCGGCCGTCACGAATTGTTCGGCGCCGCTGTCCTTCAGCGCGGCGGCCTTGTCGGCGACCATCGCGCCGGCGATGTCCGGGTGGCGAACCGAGAACACGCCGCCGAAGCCGCAGCATTCGGCCTCGCGCTCGTGCACCACGCGCCTGACGTTGGCGAGGCGGTCGACCAGCGCCCAGCCCTTGACGTGGGTGTCCATCTCGCGGCGCGCGCTGCAGGAGGTGTGCACGGCCAGCGTCAAAGGTTGGCCGAGGTCGGTCGGCCACCAGTCGAGCGCGTTCAGCAGGAAGCCGGCGAATTCGACGATGCGGCCGGCGACCTCGAGCGCGCGCGCCTCGTCGGGCGTGCCGGCGAACAGGGTGGGCCAGTGGTGCTTCATCATGCCGGCGCAGGAGCCGGACGGCACGACGATGGGCCAGGGCTCGGGGAACAGCGCGAGCTGGGCGCGCGCCACCCGGCGCGCGGCGGCGGTCTCGCCGCTGGTGTAGGCCGGCTGGCCGCAGCAGCTTTGCGCGTCCGGGTAGTGCACCCGCACACCCTCGCGCTCGATCAGCGTGACGGCGTCGAGTCCGGCCTGCGGCTGGAACACGTCGATCAGACAGGTGCCGAAGAAGTACACGTCGGCTGGCTTCGGAGGGTGGCTCACGGCTGCGTCCCGTTGGTTAATTGGTAAGACCAATATTTTTGCGATAACTGCAATCTAGAGCGAACGATCTGGGCTGTCAATGCGTGTTTTCGGCGTATTCGCCGATTGCGTGGAGGATGAGAGGGTTTATAATTGGTAAGACCAATTTGTATTTTGTGCCGTCGGGGCGGATCGACAAGCCGCCCGGCGCGCGGGACGCCGTTTCCTGTGTCGCCGCGACGCGCCGTCCGGGCTGGCCGCCGGCGTGTTGCGGCTGGCAGAATGTCGTCTTTGAGCAACAGGTGAGTGCGATGGGGTATCAGCGGGTGAACGTGCCGCGTCTGTCCGACGAAATCATGCGGCAACTGGAGGAGCGCATCCTCGGCGGCGCGCTCAAGCCCGGCGACCGGCTGCCGCCCGAGCGGGTGCTGGCCGAGGAGCTCGGCGTGTCGCGCCCGTCGCTCAGGGAGGCGATCCAGAAGCTCGCCGCGCGCGGCCTGCTGCAAAGCCGTCAGGGCGGCGGCACCTACGTCACCGACCAGCTCGGCGCGTCCTTCACAGACCCGTGGCAGCAGATGCTCTCCAGTCACCCGCACCTGCAGGACGACGTGCTCGAGTTCCGCCGCGTGCTCGAGGGCACGGCGGCGGCGTTCGCCGCGCAGCGCGCGACCGACGCCGACCTGGTCCGCCTCGAAGGCTTGATGAATACGCTGGAAAGCGCCTACGCCGGCGGCGACCTCGCCGCGCAGGCGGAGGCCGACGTCGCCTTCCACCTCGGCGTCGCCGAGGCCTCGCACAACCTGCTGTTCGCGCACCTGATCTCCAGCCTGCTGACCACGCTGAACACGCATGTGAAGAACAATATCGCCGGTCTGTTCGACGTCGGCCCGGTGTCGGACGAACTGTTGTCGCAGCACCGCGCGATCTGGCGCGCGATCAACGACCGGCGCCCGGCGGCGGCGCGCGAGGCGGCCGAGGCGCACATCGACTTCGTCGCCGAGACGCTCGACCAGCTCAAGACCGAGGCCGAGCGGCGCGAGCGCGCGCTGGCGCGGCTCGCCCACCACGACGCCGGGCGCTGACGCGCCGGCGTCGGGACATAAAAGGCTCGGCCAACCTCGCAAGGTTGGCCGAGCCTTTATTCCGTGCGGCGAAAGCGGGTCAGCCGCGCCGCACCCAGACCACCTTGCCGTTCTCGACGCCGAGGTTGCGCCGGTCCGGCCGGTAGTCCATCGTGCCGGGCAGGCTCTGGCCGTCGCGCTGGGAGACCCGCCACGGGCAGCCGGCGAGCAGCGCGTCGGCCTCGGCCTCGGCCTTGCCGACCAGCGACGCGTCGTCCATCTTGGCGGCGGCGCACGCCGGGCCGGGAGCGGCGTGAGAAGCGGCTTGCGGACCGGGCGTCGCGCAGCCGGCCAGCGCCGCGAGCGCGGCAAGGATCAGCAGCTTGTTCATGATTTTCCTTCTTGCGGGGTGGTGCACCCGCCGGGGGGGGGGGGCGAGGGTGGCGCGCAGCGGGCTTTGCGTTTGGCGCGCGGCTAGTCGACGCGCACCGCGGTGCCGCTGACGCTGACCATCAGCATGCTGCCCGACTGGCCGACGACCTCATAGTGACCACCGCGTTGGCGCCGATCGCGCGTGCGGCTTCCTCAATCTCGGACAGCGCGATCTGGCGTGCCTTCTTCAGCTCGTTCTCGTATGCGGCCGAGCGCCCGCCGACGATGTCGCGGATGCTCGCGAACAGGTCCTTGAAGATGTTGGCGCCGACGATGGCCTCGCCGGTGACGATGCCCTTGTACTCGACGATGCGCTGGCCTTCGACGCTAGGCGTGCTGGTCACGATCATGAATGTTCTCCGTGAATTTTGAGGGAAAGCTTGACCGAGCCCCGGCCGTTCGGCCGGGGCAGGGGGACTTTAGGTGCGGCTCAGCAGCTCGCGCAGCACGTAGGGCAGGATGCCGCCGTGGCGGTAGTAGTCGACTTCGATCGGCGTGTCGATGCGGCACAGCACCGTCACCCGGTCGACCTTGCCGTCGGCCCGTTTGATCACCAGCGTCAGGTCCTGCTGCGGTTTGAGCGCGTCGGTGACGCCTTCGATGTCGAAGCTTTCCGTTCCGTCGATGCCTAGGCCTTCCCAGCTGCCGCCGTCCTTGAACTGCAAGGGCAATACACCCATGCCGACGAGGTTGTTCCTGTGGATGCGCTCGAAGCTCTTGGCGACGACCGCCTTCACGCCGAGAAGCTGCGTGCCCTTGGCCGCCCAGTCGCGGCTCGAGCCGGTGCCGTATTCCTCGCCGGCGAACACCACGGTCGGCACGCCACGTTGGATGTATTCCATCGCCGCGTCGTACACCGTGGCCTGCTTGCCGTCGAGCAGCGTGAAGCCGCCCTCTACGCGGCTGCCGTCGGCGTTTGCCGGCAGCATCAGGTTCTTCACGCGAACGTTGGCGAAGGTGCCGCGGATCATCACGTCGTGGTTGCCGCGCCGGCTGCCGTAGCTGTTGAAGTCGGGCTTCTGCACGCCCTCGGCCAACAGATAACGCCCGGCCGGCGTGGTCTCCTTGAACGAACCGGCCGGCGAGATGTGGTCGGTGGTCACCGAGTCGCCGAGCAGCAACAGCGCGCGCGCGCCCTTGATATCGGGCAAGGCGCCAGGCGTCATCAAGAAGCCGTCGAAGAACGGCGGACGCGCGATATACGTCGACTTCGGCCAGCTGTAGACCTGGCCGGATGGCGCGGCGATCGCGTTCCACAGGTCGTGGTCGCGTGTGAAGTCGGCGTACAGGCGCCGGTAGGTGTTGGCGTCGAGCGCGGTATCCAAGAGGGCGCCGACCTCGTCGCTCGTCGGCCAGACGTCCTTGAGGAAGACCGGCGCGCCCTTGTCGTCGCTGCCCAAGGGCTCGGTCGTCAGGTCGATATTGGCGCGGCCGGCGAGCGCGAACGCGACCACCAAGGGCGGCGAGGCGAGGAAGTTGGCCTTGATGTTCGGGTGGATGCGCGCCTCGAAGTTGCGGTTGCCCGACAGCACCGCCGCGCAGACGAGGTTGTTCTTGTTGATCGTGTCGTTGAACTCGGGCCTCAGGTCGCCGGCGTTGCCGATGCAGGTCGTGCAGCCGTAGGCGGCGACGTTGAAACCGAGCTTGTCCAGATAAGGCTGCAGGCCGGTCTTGGAGAGGTATTCGCTGACGACGCGCGAGCCCGGTGCGAGGCTGGTCTTCACGCGTGGGTGGACGGTGAGGCCTTTCTCTACCGCTTTCTTGGCCAAGAGGCCCGCCGCGAGCAGCACGCCCGGGTTCGACGTGTTGGTGCAACTGGTGATCGCCGCGATCAGCACGTCGCCGTGGCCGAGGTCGATCTGCCCGCCGTCGTGCGGCGCGACATGGTCGGACGTCGGCCGGTTGTCGACCATCTCGACCAGATCGGCCGGCGCGGGCGTGTCCTGTGTGAGCTGCTGCGTGTCGTCGGAACACTCCTGGCCGTTGGGCCCGGTCGTATAACGTCGGCCGAGCTCGGCGGCGGCGCGGCCGAAGCCGTTGTCGGCGATCGGCGCCGACAACAGCCGTTCGAAGGTGGCGCGCATCTCAGGCAGCTCGATGCGGTCCTGCGGCCGTTTCGGGCCGGCGAGGCTGGGGACGATGGTGGATAGATCGAGCTTCAGCGTCTTGCTGTAGTCGATGTCGCCTTGCTTCGGCACGCCGAACAGCTGCTGCGCGCGGAAGTAGGCTTCGAAGCGCTCGACCTCGGCGTCCTCGCGGCCGGTCCGTTTCATGTAGTCGACCGTCTTCTCGTCGACCGGGAAGAAGCCCATCGTCGCGCCGTACTCGGGCGCCATATTGGCGATCGTCGCGCGGTCGGTGACGGTGAGGCTGGCGGTGCCGGAGCCGAAGAACTCGACGAACTTGCCGACCACCTTCTCGCGGCGCAACAGCTCGGTGATCGTCAGCACCAGGTCGGTCGCGGTGATGCCCTCATTCAACTTGCCGGTCAGCTCGACGCCGACCACGTCGGGCGTCAGGAAATACACGGGTTGGCCGAGCATGCCGGCCTCGGCCTCGATGCCGCCGACGCCCCAGCCGACCACGCCGACGCCGTTGATCATCGTCGTGTGGCTGTCGGTGCCGACCAGCGTGTCGGGGTAGAGCACGCCGTCCTTCTGTTGCACGCCACGGAACAGGTATTCCAGGTTCACCTGGTGGACGATGCCGACGCCGGGCGGAACCACTTTAAAAGTATCGAACGCCTGCATTCCCCACTTCATGAACTGGTAGCGCTCGTTATTGCGAGTGAATTCCAGCTCCATATTGTGTTGCAGCGCCTGCGGCGTGCCGTACTCGTCGATCATCACCGAGTGGTCGACCACCAGGTCTACCGGTACCAGCGGTTCGATCGTCTTCGGGTTCTTGCCTTGCGCGTCGGCGACGTTGCGCATCGCGGCGAGGTCGGCCAGGAGCGGCACGCCGGTGAAGTCCTGCAGCACGACGCGCGCGACGACGAAGGGAATCTCGTCGACGCGCGGCGCGGTCGGGCCCCAGTTGGCCAGCTGCTTCACATGCTCGGCCGTCACCTTCTTGCCGTCGCAGTTGCGCAGCACCGCTTCGAGCACGATGCGGATCGACACCGGCAGCCGGGACACCGGGCCGACGCCGGCGGCCTCGAGCGCCGGCAGGCTGAAGTAATCGAAGTTGCCGCCGGGCAGCGACAGTGTCTGGCGGGTGTTCTCGAAACGGTGGGTCATGGCAGGCTCCTTGTTCCGTCGCGGTCGGGGGCGCGTGCGGCCTCCGCCGTTGCCGGGGGATGGGGGAAAGGCGGGTGCGGCTATCCTTTAAATCTATGGCTCGGCGAAGGCTGTGGGGCAAGTCCGACGCCGCTGATCAAACCACGTGTTTCGTTTTCAGGCGCTCGGCGCAGTCTTCCAGCCACTGGCAGAAGGCGTTCGTCGCAGCATCGTCGATCGCGGCGCGCGGCACCACCCAGCAGTAATCGCGCACCGGCACCACCGGCACGGACAGCGGTGCGACGAGACGTCCGGCGTCGATCAGGCTCTGCGCCATCGGCAGCGGCCCGAGTACGACGCCGAGGCCATCCATCGCCGCCTGCAGCGCCAGATAAAAATGGTCGAAGTGCAGCGTGCTCGCGGGTTTGAGTTCGGGCACGCCGGCCAGCGTCAGCCAGCGCTGCCACGCGGTAGGGCGCGTGTCGGCGTATAGCAGCGTATGCGCGGCGAGATCGGCGGGCGACGCGATCGGCGCCTTGTCCAGCAGACCCGAACTGCATAAGGGCAGTTCCCATTCGTCGAGAAAAGGCTTGGCGATGTAGCCGGGCCAGTCGCCGGGGCCGCGGCGGATCGCGACGTCGAACGGCGTGTCGAGCCGGCTGATGTCGCGGTCGGAGGTCATGATTCGGAACTCGATCTCGGGAAACCGTTCGCGGAAAGCCGGCAGTCGCGGCAGCAGCCAGTACATCGCCAGCGTCGGCGTCGAGTTGATCGTCAAGCGGCGCTGCCGGTCGGGCTGCAACAATTGCGACGTCGCGTTGGCGATCAGGTCGAGCCCGTCCTGAACCTGCACCAGGTAGCGCCAGCCGGTGTCGGTCAGCCTGACACGCCCGCCGGCGCGCTCGAACAGTTTCACGCCCAGCCAGTCTTCGAGCTGCTTGATCTGCTTGCTCACAGCGCCGTGGGTGACGAAGAGTTCGTTGGCGGCGGCGGAAAAGCTTTCCAGCCGTGCCGCGGCCTCGAAAATGCGCAGCGCGTTGAGGGGAGGGTAGGTACTCATGCTGTGATTTTATCTCACAGTCGCTGTGGCGATTACTCGTTTGTCTGGACTAGTCGGAGCGCGTACTCTTCGTGCGATCATCATTGGCCCGAATTCCTTGTTTGCCGACAGGCGGTGGTGACGCCGCCGGCGAACGCATTGCCAACCCCGCAAAAAGGTTAAATCTATGCTCGAAGTCTACCGTCAGCATGTTGCCGAGCGCGCCGCGCTGGGCATTCCGCCGCTCCCGCTCACCGCGCGCCAGACCGAAGAACTGGTCGAACTGTTGAAGAATCCGCCGGCCGGCGAAGAAGACGTCCTCGTAGACCTGATCACGTACCGCGTACCGCCGGGCGTCGACGATGCGGCCAAGGTGAAGGCGTCCTTCCTTGCCGCGGTCGCCGAAGGCAGCGTCGCCTGTGGCCTGATTTCGCGCGAGAAGGCGACCGAACTCTTGGGCACCATGGTGGGCGGTTACAACATCAAGCCGCTGATCGACCTCTTGGACGACGCCGCGCTGGCGCAAATCGCCGCCAACGCGCTGAAGAAAACCCTGCTGATGTTCGACGCCTTCCACGACGTGAAGGAGAAGCTGGACCAGGGCAACGCCTTCGCGCGAGAAGTGATCGAATCCTGGGCCAACGCCGAGTGGTTCACCAGCCGTCCGGAAGTGGCCGACAAGATCACCGTGACCGTGTTCAAGGTCACCGGCGAAACCAACACCGACGACCTGTCGCCGGCGCCTGATGCGTGGTCCCGCCCGGACATCCCGCTGCATTATCTCGCGATGCTGAAGAACGCCCGTCCCGGCATCGTCCCGGAAGAAGACGGCAAGCGCGGCCCGATCCAGTTCATCGAAGACCTGAAGAAGAAGGGCAACCTGGTCGCCTACGTCGGCGACGTGGTCGGCACCGGCTCCTCGCGCAAATCCGCGACCAACAGTGTGATCTGGGCGACCGGCGAAGACATCCCGTTCGTGCCGAACAAACGCTTCGGCGGCGTGTGCCTCGGCGGCAAGATCGCGCCGATCTTCTTCAACACGCAGGAAGACTCGGGCGCGCTGCCGATCGAGGTCGACGTGTCGAAGATGGACATGGGCGACGTGGTCGACATCTACCCGTACGAAGGCAAGATCGAGAAGAACGGCGAAGTGATTTCGACCTTCGCGCTTAAGTCCGACGTGATCCTCGACGAAGTGCGCGCCGGCGGCCGTATCAACCTGATCATCGGCCGTGGCCTGACCGGCAAGGCGCGCGAAGCGCTGAATCTTCCGGCGTCGAGCGAGTTCCGCCTGCCGCAAGCGCCGGCGGCGTCGACCAAGGGTTTCACGCTCGCGCAGAAGATGGTCGGCCGAGCCTGTGGCCTGCCTGAAGGCCAGGGCGTGCGCCCGGGCACCTACTGCGAACCGAAGATGACCACCGTCGGCTCGCAGGACACCACCGGCCCGATGACGCGCGACGAGCTGAAAGACCTCGCCTGCCTCGGCTTCTCGGCCGACCTCGTGATGCAGTCGTTCTGCCACACAGCGGCGTACCCGAAGCCGGTCGACGTGAAGACGCACAAGGAGCTGCCGGCGTTCATCTCGACCCGTGGCGGCGTTTCGCTGCGCCCGGGCGACGGCGTGATCCACTCGTGGCTCAACCGCCTGTTGCTGCCGGATACCGTCGGCACCGGCGGCGACTCGCACACCCGCTTCCCCGTAGGCATCTCCTTCCCGGCCGGTTCGGGCCTCGTGGCCTTCGCCGCCGCGACCGGTGTGATGCCGCTCGACATGCCCGAATCGGTGCTGGTGCGCTTCAAGGGTGAACTGCAGCCGGGCGTCACGCTGCGTGACCTCGTCAACGCGATCCCGCTCTACGCGATCAAGCAGGGCCTGTTGACCGTCGCCAAGGCCGGCAAGAAGAACGAGTTCTCGGGCAAGATCCTCGAGATCGAAGGGCTGCCGAACCTGAAGGTCGAGCAGGCGTTCGAGCTGTCCGACGCGTCGGCCGAGCGTTCGGCCGCCGGCTGCACCGTGCGCCTCGCCAAGGAGCCGATCGTCGAGTACATGAAGTCGAACATCACCTTGATGAAGGTGATGATCGCCGAAGGCTATCAGGATGCCCGTACGCTGGCGCGCCGCATCAAGGCGATGGAAGAGTGGATCGAGGGCGGCGAACTGTTGCAGCCGGACGCCGACGCCGAGTACGCCGCCGTGATCGAGATCGACCTGGCCGACATCCACGAGCCGATCGTCGCGTGCCCGAACGACCCGGACGACGTGAAGACGCTGTCCGAAGTCGCCGGCGCCACCATCGACGAGGTGTTCATCGGTTCGTGCATGACCAACATCGGTCACTTCCGCGCTGCAAGTAAGCTCCTGGAAGGCAAGCGCGACATCCCGGTGAAGCTGTGGATCGCGCCGCCGACCAAGATGGACGCGCAGCAGTTGACCAAGGAAGGCCACTATGGCGTGTTCGGCACCGCCGGTGCCCGCACCGAGATGCCGGGCTGCTCGCTGTGCATGGGCAACCAGGCGCAGGTGCGCGAAGGCGCGACCGTGATGTCGACTTCGACCCGCAACTTCCCGAACCGTCTGGGCAAGAACACCAACGTGTATCTGGGCTCGGCGGAACTGGCGGCGATCTGCTCCAAGCTCGGCCGCATCCCGAGCAAGGACGAGTACATGGCCGACATCGGCGTCATCGACAAGCAGGCCGACGACGTCTACCAGTATCTGAACTTCGACCAGATCGATGACTTCAAGGAAGTGGCCGACGCCGTCAAGGCGTAAACGCGACCGAGGTCCGATGCAAAACCCCGCCTTCGATATGAAGGGCGGGGTTTTTTCTTGCCCGTACGCTTGGGCTCGGCCTGGGCTAGACTGACGGCCATTGCGAACATCGAGGAGGCATCCATGCAGGCGAGCCAGATCGACGCGCTGATGAAAATGGTCGGCGGGCCGCGCGACAACGCACTGCTGCGCTTCGCGATCGGCAACGCGCTGGTGTCGGCCGGCCGTTTCGCCGACGCGGTGCCGCACCTCGAACAGGCGGTCGCCTGGCAGGCCGACTACTCGGCTGCATGGAAGCTCTTGGGGCGTGCGTGCGCCGAGGCCGGCGACACGGCGGCGGCGATCGCCGCCTACCGGCGCGGGATAGAGGTCGCCGAAGCGCGAGGCGACGTGCAGGCGGCCAAGGAAATGCACGTGTTCCTGCGCCGGCTGGAGAAGGCGGCGGACGGTGGCTGATTTCTCGGCGCCGAGATTGTCATCGGAACTATTAAAGATTTATGCTGGCAGCCTCACGTCGGACGGCTGTTTTACCCTGTCCGAACCCACCCGTCGCCCAAGGAGCTTGCGTGCTGCTGCCCAGCGAAATCGAGGGCTTGTTCCGCGAAGACGCGCCCTACCAGGATCTGACCTGTCGCCTGCTCGGCGTGCGCCGCCAGAGCGCGCACCTGACCGTCGTGGCGCGCGACGGCGGGGTCGCGTCGGGGGTGGAGGCGGCGCTCGACTTGTTCGCCTACCTCGGGGTCAGGGCCGAAGCGAGGGTCGACGAAGGGGACGCGCTGTTGCCCGGTGCGACGCTGTTGACCGCCAGCGGCCCGGCGTCGGCGTTGCACCTGGCGGCACGCCAGGCGCTGAATCTCATTGAGCGGTTTTCCGGCATCGCGAGCAAGACGCGCACGCTGGTCGAGAGCGCGCAGCGCGTCAACCCGGAGCTGGTCGTCGCGCTGCCGCGTCAGGGCTTTCCCGGCACGCGCCGGCTCGCCGCTCAGGCGGTACTCGCCGGCGGCGGCCAGGCGCTGCGCCTCGGCCTGTCGGAAAGCATCGAGATCGGCCGCGAACACTGGCAGTTCGTCGGCGGCATCGAAGGCCTGTTGCCGCGCATCGCACGCCTGAAGCGCTCGGCCGGCGGCAAGCCGCTCACGCTGATCGCCGGCAGCGAGAGCGAGACGCTCAGGCTCGCGCGCGCCGAACCCGATTTCCTCGAACTGCCCTGTCTCCCGCTCTCGAAGTTGGCCGAGCTGTGCAAGTCGGTGCACCGGCTGTCGCCGCGCACGCGGCTCGCCTGCTGTGTGCCATCCGGCGACGCCGGCTGGGCGCGCTACGCGGCGTGCGGGCTCGACTGGCTGATCGTGCCCGACCTGATGCAGGCGCCGGCGCTGCCGGTATCGGCCAGCTGGTCGGTCGCGCAGCCACTGAGCCTCGGCCTCGGCGTCGCCGACAGCCTGATGCCGGCAGACACCGGCGCCTCACTCTTTTCCTTTCCGGCCGTTTCCTGTGCCGACGACCTCCCGGTCCTCCATTCGCTGGCGCGGTAAGCCGAGCGAGCTTGCATGCCTCTGCTCTCATCGGGAGCCGCCGGGCCGTTCCTTACGTACGGGATGGCGCATTCGCTCCTCAGACCCATCCCGGCCCATGCAGGGTCAGTCCCATCAATCCGGTGCAGGCGGCAAACGGATTGCCTATAATCGCCCACTATGAAGCTCCTGCGGCTGGCCCTCATCTTCCTGCTGACGCTGGCTATCCCTGCCATGGGAGCGCCGGCCGTCGTCATGATGATGCCCAGCCCCTGCCCGATGCAGCACGACATGACCATGGCGATGCCGGCGGATTGCTGCCAGATGGACGCGGACGGTAGCCAGGCCGGCCCGTCTGCGAAGGCCGAATCGTCCAGCCCGTGCAAGCCCGGGCAGGAATGCAAGATCGGCCATGTCTACTCGCCGGTGTTCGCGTCGGCCGGCGTCTGGCCCGTGTCTGCGACGCTGGCTGTCGTGGTTCATTCCGACGCGGTCGTCCTTTCCCGCGACCCGTCCGGCTGGTGGCGTCCCCCTCGCTCGCTCTGACTCCCATTCATTCGTTGCGCCCTTAGGCCTAGCCTTAGGGGTGTATGCGCGCGGTTTTCGCGCGCCGTCAAAAACATGGAGTTGGAGCATGTCCCCTCGCTGGATGCTTTGGACCCTGCCGTTGGCAGGGCTGGCCGGCCTCGTCCACGCCGCGCCGCTATCGTTCAACCGCACGCTCGAGATCGCCGAGCGGCAATCCCCCATCCTCGCGGCCAACGCCGCCCAGACCGGCGCCGCGCAGTCTACGGCTGTTCCCGCCGGCGCGTTGCCGGACCCTAAGCTCATCGCCGGGGTCGACAACTACCCGGTGTCCGGCATGGACGCCGGGCACCTGAAGCGCGATTTCATGACGATGCAGAAGATCGGTCTGATGCAGGAGTTCCCGAACCCGGCCAAGCGCCGGGCGCGGGAAGACGTCGCCTCGGCCAACGTCGACGTGGCCGAGGCGCAGCGCCGCATCGAGCGCCTGAAAGTGCGGCGAGAAACCGCGTTAGCCTGGCTCAACCGTTTCTACGTCGAACGCAAGGTCTCGCTGTATGACGAACTGGCGCGCGAGAACCGCGTGCTGGCCATCGCGGTGAAGGCCCAGATCGCGGCGGGGCGCGGCCAGATCGCCGATGCCGTGATGCCGAAGCAGGAAGCCGCCCAACTGGCGGACCGGAGTGATGAACTGCAGCGCGACATCGCCAAGGCCAGGGCAGATCTGCGTCGCTACGTCGGCGCCGAAGCGGACGAAGCGCTGGCGGGCGAGCCCCCCGCACTGCCGGTCGACGCGCAACGCTTCCGCGAACGGCTGGATCAACAAGCCGAACTGCATGCGTTCGGGTCCGCGATCCGCCGCGCCGAAGCCGAATTGCGCGAAGCCGACGCGATGAAGAAGCCGGACTGGGGCGTCGAACTGGCGTACCAGCGTCGCGCGCCGCAGTTCGGCAACATGGTTTCGGTGCAGTTCACCGTCGACCTTCCCGTCTCCCCGTCGACGCGTCAGGACCCGCTGATCGAAGCGAAGCGGCAGGAACTGGTGCGGATCGACGCCGAGCGCGAAGCCATGCGGCGTGAGCGTACCTTTGAGCTGGAAAACACCCTCGCCGAGCTGGCCGCCGTCACGCATCAGGTCGAGCGGGCCAGGCAGACCTCGCTGCCGCTCGCCCGCGAGAAGATCGATCTGCAAACCGCCAGTTACCAGGCCGGCAAGGGCGATCTGGCCGCGCTGCTGGCGGCACGCCGCGAGCTCATCGACCAGCGCCTGAAGGTGATCGACCTCGAGGGCCAGCGCGCCGCGCTCGCCGCCCGACTCCATTTCGCCTACGGGGAGACCGAACGATGAGAAAGAACACGATCAAGCTCGCGGTGCTGGTCGCCGTTGTGGCCGCGGCAAGCGGCGGGGCGGGCTATTGGGTCGCGGTACAGCGCGAGGCTCCGGCGCAGGAAGCCGGCGCAGGCCCCAAGGTGCTCTACTGGTACGACCCGATGGTGCCGAACCAGCACTTCGACAAGCCGGGCAAGTCGCCCTTCATGGACATGCTGCTGGTCCCGAAGTACGCCGACGAAGGCGGCGAAGCGGCCGGCGTCAAGATCGATCCTTCGGTGGTGCAGAACCTCGGCATCCGCTGGGCCACGGTGGAATTCGGCACCTTGGCCGACACCACCGACGTGGCGGCCACCGTGCAGCTCAACGAACGCCAGGTGGCGATCGTGCAGGCGCGTAGCGGCGGCTTCGTCGAGCGCGTCTATGCGCGCGCCCCTGGCGACGTGATCGCGCGCGGCGCGCCGATCGTAGATTTGTTGGTGCCGGACTGGGCCGGCGCGCAGCACGAATTCCTGGCGCTGCTGCGAACCGGCGACCCCTCGTTGGCACAGGCCGCCCGCGAGCGGTTGAAGTTGCTCGGCATGCCATCTGAGCTGATCGCCCGCGTCGAGAAGACCCGGCAAGCGCGTCCGGTGGTCACGATCTCGTCGCCGATTAGCGGCCTGATCCAGACCCTGGACGTACGCGCCGGCATGAGCGTCGGCCCGGGCGCGCCGCTGTTCAAGATCAACGGTCTCGAGACCGTCTGGCTGGAGGCCGCCCTGCCCGAAGCCCAGGCCGGACAGGTGGCGGCCAAGCAAGGGGTGGAAGCCCGCCTCGCCGCCTACCCGGGCGACGTCTTCAAGGGCAAGGTCGTCGCGGTGCTGCCGGAAATGAACGCCGAAAGCCGTACGCTGCGCGTACGGGTCGAACTGCCGAACCGTGACGGGCGGCTAAAGCCGGGGATGTTCGCCCAGGTTCGCCTCGACGCAGGCATCAGCCAGCCCGTGCTGTTGGTGCCGGCCGAGGCGGTGATCCGCACCGGCACCCGCAACGTGGTGCTGGTGGAGCTAGCCGGCGGCCGCTTCCAGCCGGTAGAAGTCCAACTCGGCAAAGAGGCCGGCGGCAAGGTCGCCGTGCTGAGCGGCCTCACCAAAGGCCAGAAGGTCGTCGCTTCCGGTCAGTTCCTGATCGACTCGGAGGCCAGTCTCAAGGGCGTGATGGCCCGCATGCAAGAGGGCTCGGCTGCGACATCGGGCGACAAGGCTACTGCGCTCTATGAAGCGGTAGGCAAGGTCGAATCGATCAAGGACGGTGAAATCACCCTCTCGCACGGCCCGGTCGCGTCGCTCGGCTGGGGGGCTATGACCATGCCGTTCAAGCTGGCGCGTCCCGACATGGCCGCTTCGCTCAAACCGGGCGATACGGTCGACTTCGGCTTCCGGCAGGGTGACGGCGGCTACGTCATCGAGAAGCTGGCGAAGAGCGGGAGCCGACCATGATCGAGAAACTTATCCGCTGGTCGGTAGCCAACCGCTTCCTGGTGTTGCTGGCCACCCTGTTCCTCGCCGTATGGGGCGTGTGGGCGGTCAAGACCACGCCGCTCGATGCGCTGCCGGACCTGTCCGACGTGCAGGTCATCATCCGTACGAGTCTCCCGGGCCAGGCGCCGCAGATCGTAGAGAATCAGGTGACCTACCCGCTGGCGACGACGATGCTGTCGGTGCCGGGTGCGAAGACGGTACGGGCCTACTCGTTCTTCGGCGACTCCTTCGTCTACGTGCTGTTCGAGGACGGGACCGACCTGTACTGGGCGCGCTCGCGCGTGCTCGAATACCTGAACCAGGTGCAGGGGCGCCTGCCGGCCTCGGCCAAGTCATCGCTGGGCCCGGACGCGACCGGCGTCGGCTGGGTCTACGAGTACGCGCTGGTCGACAAGACCGGCCGGCATGATCTTGCCCAATTGCGCAGCCTGCAGGACTGGTTCCTGAAGTTCGAGCTCAAGAGCCTGCCGGGCGTCGCCGAGGTCGCGACCGTCGGCGGCATGGTCAAGCAGTACCAAGTCATTCTCGACCCCTTGAAGCTGGCCGCCTACCGCATCCCGCAAGGCAAGGTGATCGACGCGATCAAGAAGGCCAACCAGGAGACCGGCGGCTCGGTGCTCGAGATGGCCGAGACCGAGTACATGGTGCGCGCCAGTGGCTACCTGAAGACGCTAGCCGACTTTAGCAACATCCCGCTGAATGTTTCGCAAACCGGCATCCCGGTGCGGCTGGGCGACGTCGCCACGGTGCAACTGGGGCCGGAGATGCGGCGCGGCATCGCCGAACTCGACGGCCAGGGTGAAACCGTCGGCGGCGTCGTGATATTGCGTAGCGGCAAGAACGCGCGCGAGACGATAGGCGCGGTCAAGACAAGGTTGGCCGAGCTGAAGAAGGGCCTGCCGCCGGGGGTGGAGATCGTGCCGACCTACGACCGCAGCCAGCTGATCGACCGCGCGATCGACAACCTCAGCCACAAGCTCGTCGAGGAGTTCATCGTGGTGGCGGTGGTCTGCGGTCTGTTCCTGTGGCACCTGCGCTCGGCGCTGGTCGCCATCGTGTCGCTGCCGCTCGGGATACTGATCGCGTTCGTCGTGATGCGCTTTCAGGGCGTCAACGCCAACATCATGTCGCTCGGCGGCATTGCGATCGCCATCGGCGCGATGGTCGACGCGGCGGTGGTGATGATCGAGAACGCGCACAAGCACATCGAGACCTGGCATGACCGGCATCCGGGCGAAACCTTGCACGGCGAAGCGCACTGGCGGGTGATGACCGAGGCGGCGGCCGAGGTCGGGCCGGCGCTGTTCTTTTCCTTGCTGATCATCACGCTGTCGTTCATCCCGGTGTTCACGCTGGAGGCGCAGGAGGGCCGGCTGTTCGGGCCGCTCGCGTTCACCAAGACCTACGCGATGGCCGCCGCGGCCGGACTGTCGGTCACGCTGATCCCGATCCTGATGGGCTACTGGATCCGCGGCCGCATCCCCGACGAGCACCAGAACCCGCTGAATCGCTGGCTGATCCGCGGCTACCGCCCGCTGCTCGACGCGGTGCTGCGCCGGCCGAAGGCGACGCTGGTCGTCGCCGGCCTGGTGCTGTTGACCACGATCTGGCCGGTCACCCGGCTCGGCGGCGAGTTCATGCCGCCGCTGGACGAGGGCGATCTGCTCTATATGCCGTCGGCGCTGCCCGGCCTGTCGGCGGCGAAGGCGTCCGAACTGCTGCAGCAGACCGACCGGCTGATCAAGACCGTGCCCGAGGTGCAAAGCGTGTTCGGCAAGGCCGGCCGAGCCGAAACCGCCACCGACCCGGCGCCGATCGAGATGTTCGAGACCACCATCCAGTTCAAGCCGCGCGATCAGTGGCGGCCGGGCATGACCCCTTCGATGCTGGTAGAAGAGCTCGACCGCGTGGTCAGGGTGCCGGGGCTGTCCAACATCTGGGTGCCGCCGATCCGCAACCGCATCGACATGCTGGCGACCGGCATCAAGAGCCCGATCGGGGTCAAGGTGTCGGGCACCGAGCTGGCCGCGATCGACCGCGTCGCGCAGCAGATCGAACGGGTGGCCAAAGGTGTGCCGGGCGTCAGTTCGGCGTTGGCCGAGCGCCTGACCGGCGGCCGCTACGTCGATGTGGACATCGATCGCGCCGCCGCCGCCCGCTACGGACTCAACATCGCCGACGTGCAGCAGGTCATTTCGTCGGCTATCGGCGGCGAGAACGTCGGCGAGACGGTAGAAGGTCTGGCGCGCTATCCGATCAACGTGCGCTATCCGCGCGAGATTCGCGACTCGCTCGACGGTCTGCGCAATCTGTCGATCCTGACCGACGCCGGCCAGCAGATCACGCTCGGCACCGTCGCGAATATACGAGTCAGCGACGGTCCGCCGATGCTCAAGAGCGAGAACGCGCGGCCTTCCGGTTGGGTGTATATAGACGTGCGAGACCGCGACCTCGCATCGGTCGTCGCCGACCTGCGCGCCGCCGTCGCGCAACAGGTGAAGCTCGAGCCGGGCATCGGCCTCGCCTACTCGGGGCAGTTCGAGTTCATGGAACGCGCCAACGCGCGGCTCAAGCTCGTCGTGCCGGCGACGCTGGTCATCATCTTCGTGCTGCTGTATCTGACCTTCCGACGTCTCGACGAGGCGGCGCTGATCATGGCGACCTTGCCGTTCGCGCTGGTAGGCGGCGTGTGGTTCCTGTATCTGGCGGGCTACAACCTGTCAGTGGCGACCGGCGTCGGCTTCATCGCGCTGGCCGGCGTGTCGGCCGAGTTCGGCGTGGTGATGCTGCTGTATCTGAAGCAGGCGGCGGCACAGAGGCAGGAACATGGGATGGCGCTGAGCGCGCATACGCTCGACCAGGCTATCCGCCAGGGCGCGGTGCTGCGCGTGCGGCCGAAGGCGATGACGGTGGCGGTGATCCTGGCCGGCCTCGTGCCTATCCTTTGGGGCAGCGGCGCCGGCTCCGAGGTGATGAGCCGCATCGCGGCGCCGATGGTCGGCGGCATGATCACCGCGCCGCTGCTGTCGATGTTTGTGATCCCCGCCGCGTACCGGCTGATGCACGGCCGGCGCCGGGCCGCTTCATGATGGTTTGACTCCCTCCCGGCGATGTCCCGCAAGGCATCGCCAACTTGAGTGCTCCGCTCGACTAAAAAGAAAGGGCGCCGCCATGTTGGCGCCGGTCGCTTCGTATCCCCGATGCCGGGAAAACCCCTTGTCGCATTTCTGCGTTCAGGACCTGATTTGAGGGAGTAGATATTTTATATTGTCAGACAATATATTTTCTTCAATGTTAAGATGCGCGCCATGATCGCCCCATGACGGGGCCTGTCTTTGCTGGAGCCGATTCCATGACTTTCGAGCCTTTCGCCCACGCGCAGTCCGAGCTGCGCGACGCCATCACCGCCGCCTACCGTCTGGACGAACGCGACTGCGTCCGCGCGCTGCTGCCGCAGGCGGCCCTGCCCGCCGATCAGGTCGCCGCCATCCAGGACCTGGCGCGCCGTCTGGTGTCGCAGGTGCGCCGCGAGCGCACCAAGTCGAGCGGCGTCGACGCGCTGATGCACGAGTTCTCGCTGGCGAGCGAGGAGGGCGTCGCGCTGATGTGTCTCGCCGAGGCGCTGCTGCGCATCCCCGACCGCGAAACCGCCGACAAGCTGATCCGCGACAAGATTTCGCGCGGCGACTGGAGGTCGCACCTGGGCAATAGCGCGTCCTTGTTCGTCAACGCGGCGGCATGGGGCTTGCTCGTCACCGGCAAGCTGGTGTCGTCGGCGAGTGAGAAGGGCTTGTCGAGCGCGCTGACGCGGCTGATCGCCAAGGGCGGCGAGCCGCTGATCCGCAAGGGCGTGGACCTCGCGATGCGCATGCTCGGCAAACAGTTCGTGACCGGCGAGACGATCGAGGAGGCGCTCGCCAACGGCCGCGAACGCGAGGCGCGCGGCTACCGCTTCAGCTATGACATGCTCGGCGAGGCGGCGATGACCGAGGCCGACGCGCAGCGCTATCTGAAAGACTACGAGACCGCGATCCACGCGATCGGCCGCGCGTCGAATGGCCGCGGCGTCTACGAAGGGCCGGGCATTTCGGTCAAGCTGTCGGCGATCCACCCGCGCTACGCGCGCGCCAAGCACGAGCGCGTGATGACCGAGCTGTTGCCGCGCCTGAAGCAGCTGTTCTTGTTGGCCCGCCAGTACGGCATCGGCCTGAATATCGACGCCGAAGAGGCCGACCGGCTCGAGCTGTCCTTGGATCTCGTCGCCGAGATCGCGCGCGACCCGCAACTGGCCGGTTTCAAGGGCATCGGCGTCGTCGTGCAGGCCTACCAGAAACGCTGCCCCTACGTGATCGACTACCTGGTAGACCTGGCGCGCGCTACCCACAACCGCTTCATGGTGCGCCTGGTGAAGGGCGCGTACTGGGACGCCGAGATCAAGCGCGCGCAGGTCGACGGCCTCGACGGCTACCCGGTCTACACGCGCAAGGTGTACACCGACGTCGCTTACCTCGCGTGCTCGAAGAAGCTGCTGGCCGCGCAGGACGCGATCTACCCGCAGTTCGCCACGCACAACGCGCACACGCTGGCGGCGGTCTACCAGATGGCCCAGGGCAAGGATTACGAATTCCAGTGCCTGCACGGCATGGGCGAGACCTTGTACGACCAGGTGGTCGGCTCGGCCAACCTTAACAAGCCGTGCCGCATCTACGCGCCGGTCGGCTCGCACGAGACGCTGCTGGCCTACCTCGTGCGCCGCCTGCTCGAGAACGGCGCCAACAGTTCGTTCGTCAACCGCATCGTCGACGAGTCGGTGTCGATCGACGAACTCGTCGCCGACCCGGTCGCCGAGACGATAGCGCTCGACGGCGTGCCGCACGCCAAGATCCCACTGCCGGTCGACCTGTACGGCGGCGTGCGCCTCAATTCGGCCGGCATTGACCTCTCCAACGAACAGGTCCTCTCGCGGCTGCAGCAAGACCTGCTCGTCTCGCAGGAGACGGTGTGGCGCGCGGTGCCGATGCTGGCCGAGCGCGACGTCGAACACGGCGAGGTTCAAGCGGTGCTGAACCCGGCCAACCGGCACGACATCGTCGGCGAGGTGATCGAGGCCAGCGCCGCCGACGTCGAGGCGGCGCTCGCCGCCGCGCACGACGCCGCCGACGAATGGGCGGCGACGCCGGTCGACGAGCGCGCCGACTGTCTCGAGCGTATGGCCGACCTGATGGAAGAACGGATGGGCGTGCTGATGGGCATCGCGGTGCGCGAGGCCGGCAAGACGCTGCCGAACGCGATCTCCGAAGTGCGCGAGGCGGTCGACTTCTGCCGCTACTACGCGTCGCAGGTGCGCGTGAATTTCGACAACGTGTCGCAGCCGGCGATCGGCCCGGTCGTCGCGATCAGCCCGTGGAACTTCCCGCTCGCCATCTTCATCGGCGAGGTGTCGGCCGCGCTCGCCGCCGGCAACCCGGTGCTGGCCAAGCCGGCCGAGCAGACCGCGCTGATCGCCGCCGAGGCGGTGCGCCTGTTCCACGAGGCCGGCGTGCCGCGCGCGGTGCTGCAGTTCATGCCGGGCCGCGGCGAGACCGTCGGCGCCGCGCTGACGCGCGATGCGCGCGTCAAAGGCGTGATCTTCACCGGTTCGACCGAGGTCGCGCAGATCATCAATAAAACGTTGGCCGAGCGCGACACCGACACCGTGCTGATCGCCGAGACCGGCGGCCAGAACGTGATGATCGTCGATTCCTCGTCACTGCCCGAGCAGGTGGTCGCCGACGTGTTGAGCTCGGCGTTCGACTCGGCCGGCCAGCGCTGCTCGGCACTCAGGGTGCTTTATCTTCAATCGGACATCGCCGACAAGGTGGTCGAGATGATCGAGGGTGCAATGGACGAGCTGGCCGTCGGCAACCCGGCGCGTCTGGCTACCGACGTCGGCCCGGTGATCGACGCCGAGGCGCGCCAGAACCTGATGAACCACATCGACGCGATGAAGGGCGTCGCGAAACGCTGCCACCAGGCCGCGCTGACCACCGAGTGCGCAGACGGCACCTTCGTGCCGCCGACGCTGTTCGAGATCGACCACATCGGCCGGCTCAAGCGCGAGGTGTTCGGCCCGGTGCTGCACGTGATCCGTTTCGACGCGAGCGAGCTGGACCGCGTGATCGACGAGGTCAACAGCAGCGGCTACGGCCTGACGCACGGCGTGCACAGCCGCATCGACGAAACGATCGACGCGATCGTGTCGCGCGTCGCCGCCGGCAACGTCTACGTCAACCGCAACATCGTCGGCGCTGTCGTCGGCGTGCAGCCATTCGGCGGCGAAGGGCTGTCGGGTAGCGGCCCGAAGGCTGGCGGTCCGTTCTATCTCTACCGTCTCTCCGGCGCCGGGGAATGGCACCCATCGCTGAAGGCGCGCCGCAGCGAAGTCAAGTTGCCGGCGCTCGAAAGCTTGGCCGAGCTCCTGCCGCGCCTGCCGTTGACGCCCGAAACGCAGCACCGGCTCGCTCGCCAACTGGCGCAGGCGCGTGCTGCATCGCCGCTCTGGGACGACGTCGAACTGCCCGGTCCGACCGGCGAAAACAACTCGCTGCGCTTCGCGCCGCGCGGTGCCGTCGGCTGCCTCGCGTCGAACGACGCCGCGCTGGTTGCGATGCTGATCGCCGCCTTCGCCACCGGCAACAAGGCGGTACTGGCCGACGGCGGAATCTCGTCTACGCTTAAGGCGGGTCTTGGCGCCGCGGTTTCCGTCGCGCCGGATCTGGCCTCCGCCGACATCGCCGTACTGCTGTTCGACGGCGTGGCGGCCGAGGCCGCCGCCTTGCGGCAGCGCCTGGCCACGCGTGAGGGTGCGCTGGTGTCCCTCGTCACCGCGAACGACGAGGGCGAATGGAATCTGCATCGTCTGATCGTCGAGCGTGCTGTCAGCGTGAACACCACCGCGGCGGGCGGCAACGCCAGCCTGATGAGTCTGGAAGCGTAAGCCTGGACCGCCCCGGGATGCGGGTAGTCCCGGGGCGGGGCGGCTTGCCATCGCGTCACGGCGTTGAAATAATGTTTGCTACGTTTACCAAACGTGGTCGGAACCTGCCCGGAACAAGCTTGACGGGCGGGAAAAAAGCAAGTCTGCAAACATCAGAGGGAAACCATGCAATTGACCAAACTCACGACGCTGTCCGTCGCGGTAGCCGCCGCCCTGGCGATCTCGGCCTGCGGTAAAAAAGAAGAAGCGCCGGCCGGCGGTCAGGCCTCGAACGTCGAAGCTGGCGCTCAGGTGGTGAAGATCGGCTTCGCCGCGCCGCTCACCGGCCCGCAAGCCCACTACGGCGAGGAATACAAGAATGGCGTGACGCTCGCCATCGAAGACGCCAACGCCGAGAAACCGAGCATCGACGGCAAGCCTGTCGCTTTTGAACTGGTCGCCGAAGACGACCAGGCCGACCCGAAGACCGCGACCCAGCTCGCGCAGAAATTCGTCGACCAGAAGGTGAACGGCATCATCGGTCACTTCAACTCGGGCACCTCGATCCCGGCGTCCAAGATCTACTCCGACGCCGGCATCCCGATGATCGCGATGGCGACGTCGCCGGTGTTCACCTCGCAAGGCTACAAGACCACCTTCCGTTCGATGACGTCCGACACCCAGCAAGGCTCGGTGATGGGGCGTTTCGTCGTCGACAAGCTCGGCGCCAAGAACATCGTGATCGTCGACGACCGTACCGCCTACGGTCAGGGTCTGGCCGACGAGTTCGAGAAGGCGGTGAAGGCCGCCGGCGGCAACGTCGTGAAACGTGAATTCACCAACGACAAGGCGACCGACTTCGCCGCGATCCTGACCTCGATCAAGGGCGTCAACCCGGACGTCATCTTCTACGGCGGCGCCGATTCGCAGTCCGCCCCGATGGCCAAGCAGATGAAGCGCCTGGGCCTGAAGGCGCCGCTGGTGTCGGGCGAGATGACCAAGACCCCGAACTTCCTGAAGCTGGCCGGCAAGGAAGGTGACGGCACGATCGCTTCGCTGGCCGGCCTGCCTCTCGAGCAGATGCCCAAAGGCAAGGACTATGAGAGCCGCTACAAGTCGCGCTTCAATATGGATGTGGCGACCTACTCGCCGTACGGTTACGATGCGACCCGCGCGATGATCGACGCGATGAAACAGGCCAACTCGTCCGATCCGGCCAAGTATTTGCCGGTGCTCGCCAAGATCAACTACACCGGCGTGACCTCGTCCAGCTGGGCCTACGACGATAAGGGCGACCTGAAGGACGGCGACATCACCGTTTACAAGGTGGAAAACGGCGAGTGGAAAGTGCTCCAGACCATGGGCGGCGGCGCTGCACCGGCGGCTGCCGGCGCTTCGGCCGCTCAATAAGCTGCTGATTTTCGGCCCTGGCCGAAGTTCGACGGCGCAAGCGTTGCTTGCGCCGTTTTTTTCATTGCCAAGCCCAGGCAGGGCTCGACAAAAGTGCCGAAAACGGGTCCACAATAGCTGAGGCGCCATAGCGCCTTGTCTGGGCAAGAGGGACGGGCACCACCCGCAAGGCCGAAACCCAGAACAAGAAGGAGAAAAGCATGACGCAGCAAGAAGCCCTGATCCGCGCTCTGCCCAAGGTGGAGCTCCATCTGCACATCGAGGGCTCGCTGGAGCCGGAGATGATGTTCGAGCTGGCGCGCCGCAACGGCATCAAGCTGCCGTACGACAGCGTGGAGGCGGTGCGCGAGGCGTACGACTTCGACAACCTGCAGTCCTTCCTCGACCTGTATTACGCCGGCGCCGGCGTGCTGATCACCGAGCAGGACTTCTATGACCTGACGTGGGCCTATCTCAAGCGTTGCGAAGCCGACAAGGTGGTGCACACGGAAATATTTTTCGACCCGCAAACGCATACCGACCGCGGTATCGCGTTCGAGACGGTGCTGAACGGCATCCGGCGCGCGTTGAAAGACGGCAACGAGCAATTGCGGATCAGCTCGAAGCTGATCATGTCCTTCCTGCGCCACCTGTCAGAAGAAGAGGGTTTCAAGACGCTGGAGATGGCGCGTCCTTACCTCGAGCAGATCGACGGCGTCGGTCTCGATTCGAGCGAGGTCGGTCACCCGCCGTCCAAGTTCGAGCGCCTGTTCGCCGAATGCAAGGCGCTCGGCCTGCCGCGCGTCGCTCACGCCGGCGAGGAGGGCCCGCCCGAGTATGTGTGGGAGGCGATCAAGCTTCTGGACGTGTGCCGCATCGACCACGGGGTACGCGCGCTCGAGGACGAGAAACTGGTAGAAAGCTTGGCCGAGACCCGCCTGCCGCTGACCGTCTGCCCCTACTCCAACGTCAAGCTCAAGGTGTTCGATCGACTAGCCGACCACAATCTGCGCGATCTCTTGGCCAAGGGTCTGTGCGCGACGGTCAACTCGGACGATCCGGCCTACTTCGGCGGCTACGTGCAGGAGAACTATCTGGGCTGTGCGCGAGAACTGAAGCTGTCCGTCGAGGAAATCCTGCAACTGGTGAAGAACGGCTTCGAGGCGTGCTGGCTGGAAGAGGGCGAGCGCGGCTGGTGGATGGGCGAGTGCGACATCATCGCCGAGAAATTCATCGCCTGAGATCGTCGACAGGCGAATAAAAAAAGCTCTTCACGGCGATGCGTGAAGAGCTTTTTTGCGGCTCGGCCAACATGCCGAGCTATTCGCCGGCGAAGAAGGCGTAGCGGATCAGGAACAGCACGGCGATGGTCCAGGCCGCCGGGTGGACTTCCTTCGCGCGGCCGGTGAACAGTTTCAGGACGGCGTAGGTGATGAAGCCGAACGCGAGGCCGTTGGCGATCGAGTAGGTGAACGGCATCGCCAGCACGGCCAGCGCGGCGGGGGTCGCTTCGGTGATGTCACCCCACTCCACTTCAAGCAGTTCGTGCAGCATCAGGCCTGCGACGTACAAGAGTGCGGGCGCGGTCGCGTAAGCCGGCACGGAGCCCGCGAGTGGCGACAGGAACAGCGCGGCCAGAAAGAGTACGGCGATGGTCAGCGCCGTCAGCCCGGTTCGGCCGCCGGCCTGCACGCCCGAGGCGCTCTCGATATAGGCGGTCGTGCTGCTGGTGCCGAGCAGCGAGCCGAGGAAGATAGCGATGCTGTCGCCGAACAGCGCACGGCCGAGCCCCTTGTAGCGGTCGCCTTCGAGCAGGCCGGCGCGGCGCGCCACGCCCATCAGCGTACCGGTGGCGTCGAACACCTCGACGAGCACGAACACCAGAATCACCTGCAGGAGGCCGCCACTTAGAGCGCTGGTGATATCCAGCTTCAGGAAGGTGGGTTCGAGGCTAGGCGGCATCGAGAATATCCCAGTGAACTGGTTGTAGCCCAGCACCATACTGAGGACGGTTACGGCGATGATGCCGATCAGGATGGCTCCGCGCACCCGCATGGCGTCGAGTACGGCGATCAGGAAAAATCCGAAGATGGCCATCAGCGCCTGAGGCGAATGCAGATTGCCGAGGCCGACCTTGGTCGCGGGGTTGGCGACGACGATGCCGGCGTTGCCGAGTGCGATGATCGCGAGGAAGAGGCCGATACCTGCACCGATTGCACAGCGCAGCGACTTGGGGACGCCGGCGATCAGCCACGATCGCGCGCCGGTGATGGTCAGCACGATGAAGATGCAGCCCGAGATGAAGACCGCGCCCAAGGCCTGCTGCCAGGTGTAGCCCATCGCGCCGACCACGGTGAAGGCGAAGAAGGCGTTCAGTCCCATGCCCGGCGCCATGCCGATCGGCCAGTTCGCGACGAAGGCCATGATCAGAGAGCCCGTCGCCGCCGCCAGGCAAGTCGCGACGAAGACCGCGTTCTTGTCCATGCCGGTGGTCCCGAGGATGGTCGGGTTCACGAAGATGATGTAGGCCATCGTCAGGAAGGTGGTGACGCCCGCGATGATCTCGGTGCGGGTGTTGGTATCGTGTTCCTGCAGCTTGAAGATCCTGTCCAGCATGTCGGTTCTCCTCGTGGCGTGATGCTTTTATTTTGTGTAATCAGCGTCTTGGTGGCACAAATTACTTTTTCATAAGAAGAATTATATGTGGGCGATTTCAGTCTGCCGGACGGTATGGGGGCTGGCTGGAAGAAATCAGGGTTTTACCTAGAGATATTGAGAGGGCGGGATGGCGCGCTTGGCCCCCGGGGCCAGCCAAGGCACGGATCCAAGAAAATAGCCTGCCGAGCGGCAGGCTATTTTCTTGATGACAGCGTTCGCGCTATTTGAATACGCCGACGAGCTTGAGCAGGAAGATCAGTACGACCGCGCCGAGCACGCCGAACAGCAGACCCGTGAGCGAGGACGCGCCGGCGGCGCCCGCCGAACCGATGCCGAGCACGTCGGCGAACAGCCAGCGGCCGAGCGCCGCGCCGACGACGCCGACGAGGATGTTGGCGATGATGCCCTGCTGAGCGTCGGTGTTCATGATCTTGCTGGCCAGCCAGCCTATGAGGCCGCCGACGATGATCGTGAGGATCCAGCCCATGCTGTGCTCCTTGTCATGCGTTAGGGGTTTTTCTCAACCGTAGGCAATGAATCGGAATTAGGCCAGCAGACCGGGGGCCGTGCGGCGTTCAGTGCTTCTTCTGGCCGATGCCGAGCGCGTTCCAGCCGTCGTGGCCGAGCTTCTTTAGCGTTTCGATATTGCGCTCGTAGATGTCGCCGGCGTCGGGGAAGGCCTCGACCGCGCGTTCGATGCTGTCCTCGCGCAGAAGGTGCAGCGTGGGGAAGGGCGCCCGGTTGCTGAAGTTCTCGATGTCGTCCGCTTCGGTGCCTTCGAACTGGTAGTCGGGATGGAAGCTCGCCACCTGCAGGATGCCGTCGAGCTCGAGTTCCTCGACGACCGCGTCGGCGATGTCGAGAAAATCGTTGTAGTCGAGGAAGTCAGACAGCGCCCACGGGTGGATCAGCAAGGTAGTGTCGATCGCGTCGGGACTGGCCTCGGCCAGGGTTTCCAGTTCGATAGTGAGCTCTTCCAGCAGCGTGTCGATGTTCTTGGCGTGGCTGACGACGTAGCGGATCTGTTTCTTGACGTGGACCGCCTTGGCGAACGGGCAGAGATTCAGGCCGATCACGGCTTTTTCCAGCCATTGACGGGTGATGTCGACGACGGTTTCGTCTTGCGATGCATCGTCTTGTGCGGGGGCTTGGTACATGGTGGCCTTTCGTGTGATCAGGGACGGCGCGCCGCGAGACGGGTCAAGAGCCGGTCGAGCTGGTTGGCGAAAGCCTGGCGGTCGGCCTGGCTGATCGCCGCCGGGCCGCCGGTGTCGACGCCGGAATCGCGCAGCCCGGTCATGAAGTTGCGCATCGTCAACAGCGATGCGATGTTGTCGGCGCTGAACAGTTCGCCGCGCGGGCTCAGCGCCAGCGCGCCCTTGTCGACGACCGCGGCGGCGAGCGGGATGTCGGCGGTGATCACTAGGTCGCCTGCTTCGACCGCCTGTGCGATGTGCTTGTCGGCGACGTCGAAGCCGGCCGGTACCTGCACCGCGCGGATATGCGCCGACGGCGGCACCCGCAAGAGCTGGTTGGCGACGAGTACGGTCGCGATGCGGGTGCGTTCGGCGACGCGGAACAGCGTTTCCTTGATCACCTTCGGGCAGGCGTCGGCGTCGACCCAGATATGCATGGTGGAATCCTGAAATGGCAAGGCCGGCGCGCGAGAGGCGTGCCGGCCTTGCCATTGTAACGGATCGCCTGCCGACGATTCGGCCCAACGTTGGCCGAGCCTACTTGCGCGTCTTGACCCCGGTCCACAGCCGCGTTTGCAGCCGCTGCAGCGCGGCGTCGGCAGGCGGTTGCAGGAAGCTCGCTTTCAGCATCGCCGGCGGCAGCGTGCGCGTCGGGTCGTCCTTTGCCGATTGTGGCAGCCGCGCCTCGGCCAAGCTATTCGGCGTGGTCGCGGTGACCGCCTCAGCGATCTTGACCGCGACGTCGGGGCGCAACAGGTAGTCGATGAAGCGGTGCGCGTTGGCGGCGTTGGGCGCGTCGCGCGGGATCACCAGGCTCTCGATGCCTATCATCACGCCACGCGAAGGCGCGAGCGTCTTCAGCCTCACCGGCGGCCTGGCGTCGGCGGCGCGCCGTTTGGCGATGTTGAGGTCGCTGCCGTAGCCCATCACCAGGCACAGGCTGCCCTTGGCGAATTCGTTGACGTAGCCCGACGACGAGAAGCGCGTGATCGACGGCCGCACCTTGTCGCGGTAGAGCGCCGCCGCGGCGCGCCAGTCGGCCGGGTCGGTGCTCTTCGGCGACTTGCCGAGGTAGTGCATGGCGATCAACAGCGATTCGGACGGCGTGTCGAGCACCGACACGCCGCAGGACTTCAGCTTCGACACGTATTGCGGGTCGAACAGCAGGTCCCACTCGTTGGCCGGCATCGGCAGTTGGCCTAGCGCCGCCTTCACCTTGTCGACGTTGACGCCGAGCGTGATCGTCGACACCAGGTAGGGGATGGCATAGGCGTTGCCCGGGTCGAATTCGGCCATCGCCTCGAGGATGTCGGGCTTGAGGTTGCCGTAGTTCTTGAGTTTGCCCTTGTCGAGCTTCTGGTAGACGCCGGCGGGGATCTGCCGCGCGAGGAAACCGTTGGACGGCACGACGAGGTCGTAGCTCGAATGGCCGGTCAGCATCTTCGCCTGCAGGATCTCGTTCGAGTCGAACAGGTCGTAGCGCACCTTGATGCCGGTCTCCTTCTCGAAGTTCTTCACCGTGTCCGGCGCGATGTAGTCCGACCAATTGTAGACGTTGAGCACCGCGTCGGAATGGGCGAAGCCAGGCAGCGCACAGAAGACGGCGGCGAGCACACGCGTTTTCATCTTGATCTCCTTCAAACGGCGGCGGGGCTCGGCCAACGTTGGCCGAGCTTTTTCCTTGAACGGTTCAGCGGCGGCGGGCGGCGTACTGCGGCGAGGTGATGCACGCGATGTTGCCGCCGCCGAGCAGGATCTCGCGCGTGTTGGCGATGCCGACGACCTCGTGCGTCGGGAACAGGTCGGCGAGCAGCTGCTGCGCCGGTTTGTCGTTCGCGTCGCCGAACTCGGGGACGACGACGACGCCGTTGCCGACGTAGTAATTGATGTACGACGCGCAGATCGTCGTGCCGGCGACGCGCGCCATCGCCGCATCGCCGTGGTCAAGGCCGGCGGCTTCTTCTTCGGTCCATACGAGCGGCTTGGGCGCGTGCATCTTGTGGATCTTCAGCTTGCGGCCTTTGGCATCGGTGCTGGTCGACAGGATCGCGTATGCCTCCTGGTAGATCTCATACTGCGGGTCGCTCGCGTCGTCGGTCCACTGCATGACGACTTCGCCGGGGCGCACGAAGCACGCGAGGTCGTCGATGTGGCCGTCGGTCTCGTCGAACTTGCAGCCGCGCGGCAGCCAGATCACCTTGTCGGCGCCGAGGTAGTCGAGCAGCGTATCGGTGACGGCATCCTTACCCAGGTGGCCGTTGCGGTTGGCGTTCAACAGGCACTGCTCGGTGGTCAGGATCGTGCCTTCGCCGTCGCTCTGGATGCCGCCCATCTCGGCGATGAGCGGGCAGCGGTAGCGGTCGGCGCGCTCGGCCTCGAGGATCTTCTGCGCGATCTCTTCGTCCTTGTCCCACGGGAAGTAGAGGCCGCCGTCGAAGCCGCCGTAGGCATTGAAGCGGAAGTCGACGCCGCGCACGTCGCCGGAATCGTTCACGAGCCAGGCCGGGCCGCTGTCGCGGAACCACGAGTCGTTGACGCTCATCTCGAGCACGCGGATATGCGCGGGCAGCATGACGCGCGCATTGGCGTACTGCTGGGCCGACACGCAGACGGTGACCGGGTCGGTCTTAGCGATCGCGGCGGCGATGTCGACCCAGACCTTCTGCGCCGGCTTGCCGCCGTTGCGCCACACGTCGGGCCGTTCGGGCCAGCCGAGCCAGCAGCCGGCCTTGGGCTCGAATTCACCGGGCACGGTGAAGCCGTCGTCGCGGGGCAGGGAGGTAAGGGTACGCGCCATGAGGGTCTCCAGAGGGAGGCAGGCGGCGGGGCGCCGCTGCTCATGGACGTATCGTAGGGTTAGATTTTCTTACCGACTAACGATCAATTTTCGATGATCGGTGAGTTGGATTCACACAGGTACGGCGCGAGCGCGGGAAAGGCGAGGAAGGCGGCGAGGCGCGCGTCGTCTCGCTTGCGGCGTTCGTAGACGAGATAGTACTGGCCGGGCGACGGCACGCCGCCGGTGAAGGGGCGCACCAGGCGGCCGCTCTTGAGTTCCTCGCCGGCGGTCAGCTCGTCGGCGAGCGCGACGCCCGTTTTCAACAGCGCCGCCTCGATGGCGAGCCCCGAGTGCGCGAAATGCAGGTTTCCGCGCGGCGGCGCGATCTCGGGCGCGAACGCGCCGAGCCAGGTCGCCCAGTTCTTGCCGTCCTGGTCATCGTGCAGCAGGCGGTGGCGCGCGAGATCGGAAGGTTGGGCGAGATGGTTTTCCTGCTGCACCAGCGCCGGGTGGCAAACCGGGAAGAAGTCGATCGCCCTCATCGGCACCGCCCAGTAGCGGTCCCAGTCGGTCGCCGGCAGGTCGTAGAGCAGGGTGAGGTCGGCCGAAGGATTCACTTCGCGGCTGTCGCTGTCGTGCACCAAGAGGCGTAGCGTCAGGTCGGAGTAGCGGTCGGCGAATTCGGCCGCGATGCGCGTGAAGAGGCGGTGCGCGAGCTCGGGCGGCGCCGATAGCGTCAGGTCGCCGCGCATGCCCGGGTGGCTTGCGTCGGCGCACGCCTCGGCCATGATGTCGAGCGCCTGTTCGACCGCGTGCAGCATCCGCGTGCCGACGTGGGTCAACGCGACCTGCCGCCCCTGCTTCTCGAACAGCGCGACGCCGAGCGCGTCTTCGAGCGAGCGCACCTGATGGCTGATCGCGCTGTGCGTGACGAAGAGTTCGTCGGCGGCGCGGCCGAAGTGGCGGTGGCGGGCGGCGGCCTCGAAGGCCTTGAGGGCGCTGAGCGGCGGGAGTTTGCGCATATAAGGGACCGTCGTGGGCAGACGGCCCGATGATAGGCCAAGCGTCGCCGGCGCGGAACCGGCAGGCTCGGCCAACGTTGCAGCTACAGCCGGAAGCGGTCGACCGAGTGCTTGAGCGTGGCCGACAGCGTGTCGATGCGGCGCACCGCGCCGACCGTCTGGCCGGCCGCGCGCTGCGTGTCCTCTACCATGGCCGCCACCTGCTCGATATTGCCGGCCAGGGCGACGCCGGTCTGGCTCTGTTCGGCGGCCGCGGCGGCCACGCTGCGGATCTGCGCCAGGCAGTCCCCGGCCTGACGCGTCAGCGCGTCGAGCGTCGCCGCTGGCGCGCGCGGCGCTGCCGTCGAGCTGGCCCAGCTCGCGCGTGAGCGACACGGCGGTGCGCGACAGCTCGTCGGTGGCGCTGCGGATGCCGGCGATCATCGTGGCGAGCCCGGCGGATCACCCGGGAAACGCTTGCAGAACACGCCATGGCCGGTGACTGGGCGGGGCCGGTCTTGAGGCGATGCAGGGGGAAGGTCGAAGCGGCCAGTGCCCCGGTGACCGGGCGGGTGAGGTGCTGCCAGTGAATAGATGGCGCGAAGCGATCGGCCTTCCGGAAAAGTCGGTCGTCGGGATGCAGGCAGAAAAATAAAAAGCGCTCAAGATGGCTTGAGCGCTTTTGTGCGTATTGCTTAATTACTACCGACGAGTCTTAACAGCTGCTGTCCAACTCGTCGATTTAACTGGCGTCCCCACGGGGAATCGAACCCCGGCTACCGCCGTGAAAGGGCGGTGTTCTAACCGCTAAACTATAGGGACTGCGGGTGGTGCACCCGGAGCGATTCGAACGCCCGACCCTCTGGTTCGTAGCCAGATACTCTATCCAACTGAGCTACGGGTGCACTGGCGTCCCCACGGGGATTCGAACCCCGGTACCTACCGTGAAAGGGTAGTGTCCTAGGCCTCTAGACGATGGGGACGTCGTTTTTCTCTTTCGAGAAACTAATGGTGGAGCTAAGCGGGATCGAACCGCTGACCTCTTGCATGCCATGCAAGCGCTCTCCCAGCTGAGCTATAGCCCCACGGTGAACTGTGGCGTCCCCACGGGGATTCGAACCCCGGTACCTACCGTGAAAGGGTAGTGTCCTAGGCCTCTAGACGATGGGGACAAAACCGGTTCCGGAATAAACCAAAACCGTCAATCTTTGGTGGAGGTAAGCGGGATCGAACCGCTGACCTCTTGCATGCCATGCAAGCGCTCTCCCAGCTGAGCTATACCCCCACGGTGCCTTGCGCGTTTGTTGCGTTTCGCAAGTGGAGGCGGATTATAGGGAGGGGTTTCGGGCTTGTAAAGGGGGTTTTGCGAAAAAAAGGAAGGCCAGCTCGGTTATAATGTTGGGCTTTGGTTTCGGGATTCTGTCATGGGCGTCGGGCATTACGAGAACTTCCCGGTCGGCTCGCTCGCGCTGCCTCGCGCCTTGCGCGCGCCGGTGCACGCGATCTATCGCTTCGCCCGTACTGCCGACGACATTGCCGACGAGGGCGACGCCAGCCCCGAGCAAAGGTTGGCCGAGCTGGCCGCGTTGTCCGCCGAGCTCGACCGCATCGCGCGCGGCGAGGCGCCGCAAACGGCGCTGATGCAGGAGCTGGCCGCCGTTATCGAGAGACAGCGCTTGCCGCTCGCGCCGTTCTACGACCTGTTGTCGGCGTTCAGCCAGGACGTGGTCAAGACGCGTTATGCGACGTTTGCCGAGCTCATCGACTACTGCCGTCGCTCGGCCAACCCGGTCGGCCGGCTGATGCTCGCGCTCTACGGCGAGACCGACGCGAAAAGCGTCGCGATGGGCGACGGCATCTGCACCGCGCTGCAATTGATCAACTTCTGGCAGGACGTCGCGATCGACTGGAAGAAGGGGCGCGTGTATATCCCGCAGGAAGACCTCGCGCGTTTCCGCATCCGCGAAGAGCAGATCGCCGCCGGCGACGCGGGCGGCCTGTGGCGCGCGCTGATGATGAAAGAAATCGAGCGCGCGAGGGCCATGCTCGCCGCCGGCGCGCCGCTCGGGAAAAAGCTGAAGGGGCGGATCGGCTTCGAGTTGCGGATGATCATCCTCGGCGGCGAGCGCATGCTGCAGAAGCTGCACGAGTCGGGCGGCGACGTGTTCCACCAGCGCCCGGTGCTGAGCCGGCGCGACTGGGGGTATATGGTCTGGCGCGCGCTGCGGGCAAAATGACAATAGACATGGAGAGGAGTGGCGCGTGACGCCCGACGAGTATTGCGAGGACAAGACCGCGAAGAGCGGTTCGAGCTTCTATTACAGCTTCCGCTTTCTGCCCGACGCGCAGCGGCGCGCGCTGACCGCGCTCTACGCGTATTGCCGCGAGGTCGATGACGTCGTCGACGAGTGCAAGGACGAGGCCGTCGCGCGCGCCAAGCTCGCATGGTGGCGGCTCGAGCTGTCGCGGCTGTACACCGGCGCACCGAACCATCCGGTGACGCGCGCGCTGCAACCGCATATCCAGGCGTTCGACCTGCCCGAGGCGTGGTTCCTCGAGATCGTCGACGGCATGGAGATGGACCTCAACTATGCGCGCTACTCGGGCTTTTCCGACCTGTTGCTGTACTGCCACCGCGTCGCCGGCGTGGTCGGCCAACTGTCGGCGCAGATCTTCGGCTATCAGGACAAGAAGACGCTAAAGTACGCGCACGAGCTTGGTGTCGCCTTCCAGCTGACCAACATCATCCGTGACGTCGGCGAGGACGCGCGCCGCGGCCGCATCTATCTGCCGGTCGAAGAGCTCGAACGCTTCAACGTGCCGGCCGCCGACATCCAGAACTACCGCGAAACGCCCGAGTTCAAGGCCTTGATGGCATTCCAAATCGAGCGCGCGCTCGGCCATTACCGCCAGGCGTGGGAACTGCTGCCGGCCGTCGACCGCAAGCCGCAGAAGGTCGGCCTCGCGATGGCGGCGATCTACCGCGCGACGCTCGAGGAAATCAGGATCGACGGCCCCGAGCGCGTGCTGAACCAGCGCCTGTCGCTGACGCCGCTGCGCAAGCTGTGGCTCGCGTGGAAAACGGCGACCTTCGGCTACAAGGCGTGACGCGTCCAAGGATTGCTATCGTCGGCGCCGGCTGGGCGGGCCTCGCCGCCGCGGTAGAGCTCGTCCACTCCTGCGACGTGACGGTGTTCGAGGCCGGGCGGATGCCCGGCGGGCGGGCGCGCGCGGTCGAGGTGGACGGCGTGACGCTCGACAACGGCCAGCACATCCTGATCGGCGCCTATCGCGAATGCCTGCGCATGATGCGCGTGGTCGGCGTCGACCCCGACGAGGCCTTCCGGCGCCTGCCGCTGCAATGGCTGCAGGCCGACGGTGTCGCGATGCGCTGCCTGCCGCTGCCGGCTCCGCTGCATCTGGCGGCGGGGCTGCTGACGGCAAAGGGACTGACGTGGCGCGACAAGCTGGCGCTGGCGCGCGCGCTGTCGAAGCTCAAGAAAGAAAACTGGCGCGTCGACGACAAACTCACCGTCGCCGGCTGGCTGGAAACGCTCGGCCAACCTGCACGCCTGATCGATACCTTCTGGCGCCCCCTGGTGCTGTCGGGCATGAACACGCCGCTTGAACGTGCTTCGATGAAGACGTGTGCAAAGATGCTGCGCGACAGCCTCGGCGGCAGCCGGCAGGACGGCGAACTCTTGCTGCCGCGCGTCGACCTGTCGAGCCTGTTTCCGACGCCGGCGCTGGCCTGGCTCTCGGGACAGGGCGCGACGATAAGGCTCGGCCAACGTATTGAACGCATAGATGCATGCCAGGTCGGCGTGTCGGTCGACGGTGAGGCATTCGATGCGGTGGTCATGGCGGTCGCGCCCTACCACGCGGTGCGGCTCACCGACGAAGCGCCGTGGCACGACGCCGTCAAGCGCTGGCGTTTCGAGCCGATATATACCGTGTACCTGCAGTTTGCCCGCGCGCCGCGCTTGCCGTCGGCCATCACCGGCCTCGCGCATGGCACCGCGCACTGGCTGTTCGACAAGGGCGCGCTGACCGGCGAAAAAGGCTGGGTCGCCGCCGTCGTCAGCACCGCGGGCGACTTGGCCGAGCTGTCGCACGACGAGGTCGCCGCGCGCGTGCTGGCCGATATGCACAAGGTCGACGCCGGGCTCGGCCAAGCTTTGCAATCCCGCGTGATCGCCGAAAAACGCGCGACCTTCGCCGCCGAGCCCGGCCTTGCCCGCCCCGACGTGCGGCTCGGGATACAATACGCTTATCTGGCCGGTGACTGGATGCATCCGGATTACCCGGCCACGCTGGAAGGCGCGGTACAAAGCGGCGTGACCGCCGCCCGCGCCCTGATCGACGATTTGGGTGTAACTGATGAACGATAAAGAATTTGGCGCGAACCGGCTCGACGGCCGCGTGATCCTCGTCACCGGCGCGACGCAGGGCGTCGGCCGCGCGGCCGCGCTCGACTTCGCCCGTCGCGGTGCGACCGTGGTGCTGCTCGCGCGCAGCCAGCGCAACCTCGAGGCGGTGTACGACGCGATCGTCGCGGCCGGCGGTCCGGAGCCGGTGGCGATCGCGCTCGACCTGTTCACCGCGAGCGACGAAGAGTTTATGAACCTCGCGATGCAGATCAAGCAGACGCTCGGGCGTCTGGACGGCATCCTGCACTCGGCCAGCCATTTCTACGCGGCGTCGCCGCTCGTCGACCAGCGCATCGACGAATGGATGAACCAGTACCGGGTCAACACCGTCGCGCCGTTCGCGCTGACGCGCGCGTGCCTGCCGCTGTTGAAGGCGGCGCCGGACGCGTCGGTGCTGTTCCTCGGCGAGACGCACGGCCTGAAGGCCGGCCCGTTCTGGGGCGCGTTCGGCGCGTCCAAGGCCGGCCTCGTGTATCTCACCCAGGTGGCGGCCAACGAGTGGGACGCGTACCCGAACCTGCGTGTGAACCTGTTGGTGCCAGGCTCGATCGACTCGCCCTTGCGCACCCGCACCCACCCGGGTGAAGCGCGCTACGAGCGCGGCACGATCGCCGACCTGTTGCCGCACCTGACTTACTGGATCGGCGAGGACAGCGCCGGCCGTTCGGGCGAGATCATCGAACTCGACCTGCGTCCGCAGCAGGGCTGAGTCTCACAAGAACAAGGAGGGCGTCATGCGTAGCGCGCTGTGGTTGCCGATGCTGGGCCTCGTGGCCGGCTGCAACTGGATCAACAACGTGACCGGCCTCGGCAAGGACGCCAACAAGGCGGTCGGCGCGTCCTGCCGCCAGACCGGGCGGTCGCTCGAGGAGTGCTATCTGCGCAACCCGGACGCCGACAAGGCGCAGGTCTATTCGGGCTGGCGCGAGATGCACGAGTACATGGAAAAGCACAGGCTGGCGACGATGGAACCGCTGCCCGAGCCGGCGCCGCAGGGCGGCCCGCCCAAGAAGCCGGCGGACGGCAGGAATGAGACGTCCGTCATCAAGCCGGGCGCCCCGGTCACCCAGCGTTCACCACTGACCGACGAGGCGGCCGACAAGGCCGCAGAGGCCGACCCGCAGGTCGAGGCGGTACTGTCGGCGATCAAGCCCAAGGCGGCGCCCAAGCTCGACGGCGAGGCGAACGAGCAGGGCCGCATGCTCAACCTGATCCGCGAACTCAACCAGGGCCAGCCGGGCAAGACGCCGGGCCAGGCCAACAGCTAGGGCCGCGCATGGCCAAGATCAAGACCGTTTACAGCTGCAGCGAATGCGGCGGACAGAGCCCCAAATGGCAGGGGCAGTGCCCGCACTGCAACGCGTGGAACACGCTGACCGAGACCACGGTCGCGGCGCCGTCCGCCAACCCGCGCTTCCAGACCTGGACCGCCAACGCGAGCGCGGTGCAGCTCTTGTCCGAGGTGCAGGCCGAGGAGCTGCCGCGCACGCCGTCGGGCATCGACGAGCTCGACCGCGTGCTCGGCGGCGGCATCGTGAAGGGCGCGGTGATCCTCTTGGGCGGCGATCCGGGTATCGGCAAGTCGACGCTCTTGCTGCAGGCGCTCTCCAGCCTCGGCGCGACGAAGAAGGTGCTTTACGTGTCGGGCGAGGAATCGCCGCAGCAGATTGCGCTGCGCGCAAGCCGGCTCGCGGTCGACCCGGGCCGCGTGCATTTGCTGGCCGAGATCCGGCTGGAGACGATCCTCGCGACGCTGCAGGCCGAGGCGCCCGAGGTCGCGGTGATCGACTCGATCCAGACCTTGTACACCGAGGCGGTCACCTCGGCGCCCGGCTCGGTGAGCCAGGTGCGCGAGTGCGCGGCGCAGCTGACGCGCGTCGCCAAGCAGACCGGTACGACCATCCTCTTGGTCGGCCACGTGACCAAGGAAGGCGCGATCGCCGGCCCGCGCGTGCTCGAACACATCGTCGACACTGTGCTGTACTTCGAGGGCGATGCGCACTCGAGCTACCGGATGATCCGCGCGATCAAGAACCGCTTCGGCGCCGCCAACGAGCTCGGCGTGTTCGCGATGACCGAGAAGGGGCTGAAGGGCGTGTCGAACCCGTCGGCGATCTTCCTGTCGTCGTACCGCGACGACGTGCCGGGTTCCAGCGTGCTGGCCACCCAGGAAGGGTCGCGGCCCTTGCTGGTCGAGATTCAGGCGCTGGTCGACGACGCGCACGGCTTCCAGCCCAAGCGGCTGACCGTAGGCCTCGAGCAGAACCGGCTCGCGATGCTGATGGCGGTGCTGCACCGCCACGCCGGCGTCGCGTGCTTCGACCAGGACGTGTTCCTCAACGCGGTCGGCGGCGTGAAGATCGGCGAGCCGGCGGCCGACTTGGCCGTCGTGCTGGCTATGGTGTCGTCTTTGCGCAACCAGCCGCTGCCGGAAAAGATGGTGGTGTTCGGCGAGATTGGTCTGTCGGGCGAGGTGCGGCCGGTCGCGCGCGGCCAGGAAAGACTCAAGGAGGCCGCCAAGCTCGGCTTCACCCGCGCGATCGTGCCCTCGGCCAACCGGCCGCGCCAGGCGATCGAAGGCATGGAAGTGATCGGCGTCGAGAGGTTGGCCGAGGCGGTCGACTACTGCCGCGGCTGAAAGGGAAGCAGGAATGGCGACACCGGAAATGATCGAGGCCGAGCGCGACTACCTGTTGCGCTATGCGCTCGCCCAGTTACGCGACCGCGGCGCCGCCGAGGAGGTGGTGCAGGAGACCCTGCTCGCCGCGCTCGAATCGCTGGCGAGCTTCAAGGGCGCGTCTTCCTTGCGCACGTGGCTGACGTCGATATTGCGCTTCAAGCTGCTCGACACCTTGCGCGCCAAGAAGCGCGACGAGCGATTCGAGCCGCTGCCCGACGAAATCGACGACTCGGACTTCGACGGCCTGTTCGACCGCTCCGGCCGCTGGCGCGAGCCGGTCAAGGCCTGGGGCCAGCCGGAACAGGAGCTGATCTCGCGCGAATTCTGGGCGGTGTTCGAGCGCTGCTCGGAGGCGATGCCGCGCCGTACCGCGATGGTGTTCGTGATGCGCGAGATGATGGGGCTCGAAATCGCCGACATCTGTAAGCAACTCGAGATCAGCGCGACCAACTGTTCAGTGCTGCTGTACCGGGCAAGGATGAGTCTGCGCGAATGTTTTTCCATCCGCTGGCTGTAGGGGAAGATTGATGATGATGAGTTGCCGGGAAGCGAGCCGGCTGATTTCGGCCTCGCTCGACCGCCCGCTCTCGAGATGGGAGCAGGGCAAGCTGCGTTTCCACCTGTTCCTGTGCGTGAACTGCCGCGAGTTCACCAGGCAGATGCGGCAGATCCGCGTCGCCGCGCGACGCGCCGGAAACGGCGAGGTCTGAACGCAGGGAGCGCTGAGAGCGCCTGGTGGCGCTTTGAGGGGACGAAAATACGCAAACAGGTTGGCCGAGCTTTAGTGCTCGGCCAACCTGTTTGCGTTCTGCCGGGGCCTAAAGCGCGCGACGAGCGCGCTCACTTGCGGCCTTTTTTCTTCGCGGCCGCGTTCGGGCAGGTGGCGCACCGGCCGGCCTCGCCGAGGCCGCAGCCTTCGAGCGTCTGCTTGAGCGCGCACGCCGAGCGGCGGCAAGCGATGAAGCGGATGTTCTCGGCGTTCGCGAGTTCGCGGAAGTGCTTCATCACGTTGTGGCCGAGAAAGTCGGTGAACAGGATCAACAGATCGGTCCCGGCCGGCAGGCGGTCGACCTTGCGCTGGTGCGAGCTGTTGCGACCGGTCAGATGCCGGTGGATGTCGATGCCGAAGCCGTTCAGCACGTCGGGAATGTTGCCGAGTTGATCGGCGCCTACCAGCATGGCTTTCATGGGCTGCTCCTTGTGAGGTCGTCCGCTGATCGAGTTAATGATAATAACTCTCATTTTTGTTGGCAAGCACATTATTCCATGTGGAATGACTTGCGTGCCTCACAAGGTAAGAAGCCTGGCGGCATAGCGTCCAATACGGGTTTCTTATATCGAAATAATTATGAAAAATTATTAAAAATAACCATTGGATATAAAAATCGCCTCGGCACGGGCGGCAAGGAGAATGGAGCTTTGCTCAAGTTTTGACGTGCGTGGAGAGCCAAAAAGAGACAGGGGGAGGAAAGGGGGGAGGAAAGGCGTGTGGCGCGGCGGCGACACACGCCGCAAGCCTAGGGTAAACGCGTGATGCGCAGACGCACCTGGCGCGCGACGTTGGCGCGCGCCGCGCCGGCGCCGAACAACACGACCTCGCGGCCGCGATTGTCCTGACCGACGCCGCCGAGGACTATCCAGTCGCCGAGCCTGCCTTCTACCGTGGTCGCGAGTCGTGACGCGTCGAGCGTACGGCCGCGGAAAGCGTCGTCGCGCGTGGCGATGTCGACCAGCACCCGGTCGCCGCCGGCCAGCCGCGGCCGGACGTGAAAGCCGCGGATCGCTTCGCGGTAGTCGATGCCGCCGATAGGGCCGCGCGGGCCTACCACCTGCCACGGCAGCGGCCGGCTGTCGGACATCGCGATATAAGCGCTGCGATTGTCTAGCAGCCTGAGCGTCAGGCGACTGTCGGCGCGGCTGTCGCGTCCCTTGGCACGCAGGTCGACGCCGTCACCGGTGCCGATCTCGACGTCGCTGCCGCTGATCTTGCCTCCCCAGTCGATGGTGGCCGAGCCGCCGCGCCTGCTGCTCTGTTGTTCCACCTCCACCAGCAAGGACACCGGACGCACGTCGAGCGAGGACACGATCTGGCGCAGTTGTGCGGCGCGGGCCGGGCTGACGTCGAGGATCAGCCGGTTGTCGAGCGCGCTGGCCGACTCGTCGGCCCTAAGGTGCGGCGCGAGCGCGTCGGCGACCTCGTTCGCATCGCGCCAGTTGAGCGTGATCACTTCGATCGCGAGCGCGGCTTGGCCGAGCCCGAGTGCGAGCAGCAGCACCAGGCTGCATTTAAGGGCGGGCGTTTTCATGGCCATTCCTTGCCGGCGCGCCAGATCGACCACAGCAGCCAGACGCTGTTGAAGAAGGCGACCATGAAGCCCATGAAGCCGAAGAAGGGCAGGCCGAACAGCTTCGGCCCGGCGTCGACCGTGATCACGATCGCCGAGCCGATGATCAGGCAGCCGGTGACGATGCCCATCGTCAGCCGGTTGGAGCTCTTGTCGAGTTGGCGGCCGAACTGGTCGAGGCGTTGGAGGTCGAGGTTGACGCGGAACTTGCCGTGGCGCACGTCCTTGCCGATGCGGATCAGGTCGCGCGGCAAGGACGCGAGCATCGACACCGTCTCGGCCATCGTGTGCTTGCCGCGCTGCAGCAGCGCCTTCGGATGATAGCGCTCGACCATCAGCTGGCGCACGAAGGGCGTGATGTGCTCGACCAGCTGGAAATTCGGGTCGAGCTGGCGGCCGAGGCCCTCGAGCGTGATCAGCGCCTTGAATAGCAGCGTGAGTTCCGATGGCAGCACGATCGAGTGCTCGCGCACCAGCGCCATGATGTCGTTGATCAGCTGGCTGAGGTTGAGGTTCTTCAGCGGCACATGCTCGTAGGCGAACATAAACTCGCCGATGTCGTAGGCGAACTTGGTCTCGTCGACCGGGCTGCTGCCGGTCCATTCGATCAGCACGTCGAGCATCGCGCGCTCGTCACGGTCGGCGAGCGCAGCCAACAGGTCGACGATCTCGTCGCGCCGCGCGTGCGATAGCCGGCCGACCATGCCGAAGTCGATGAAGGCGAGCCGGTTTTCCGGCAGGAAGAACACGTTGCCCGGATGTGGGTCGGCGTGGAAGAAGCCGTTGACGAGGATCATGCGCAGCACCGCGTCGGCACCGCGCTTAGCGAGCAGCACCGCGTCGAGCCCGGCGGCGGCGACCTCGCCGAGCTGGGTCGCCGGCAGCCCGTCGACATAGTCCTGCACGTTGACCGCCGCATTGGTATACGGCCAGTACACGCGCGGCACGGTGATGTCGATATCGTCGGCGAAATCGCGCCCGAAGCGATCCATATTGCGCGCCTCGACGGCGAGGTCGAGTTCGCGGTGCAGCGAGCGCGCGAACTGGTTGACGATCTCGGTCGGCTGGTAGCGGCGGCTGTCGGGGAATTCGAGTTCGACCAGGTAAGCGATGTGGCTGAGGATGCGCAGGTCCGCCTCGACCTTGTCGACGATGCCCGGCCGGCGCAGTTTGACCGCGACCACCGTGCCGTCCAAGAGCTCGGCGCGGTGCACCTGCGCGATCGACGCCGAACCGATCGGCGCGTTGTCGAAACGGCTGAAGATGTCTTCCAGAGGTTGGCCGAGTGCGCTGGCCAACAAGCGGGGGACGTCGGCCGGCGGAATCGGCGGCACACGGCTCTGCAGTTTTTCGAACTCGGCGATCCAGTCGGGCGAGAACACGTCGACGCGGGTCGACAGGATCTGGCCGAGCTTGATGAAGGTCGGGCCGAGCTCCTCGAACGCGAGCCGTAGGCGCACCGGCGTCGGCAGGCCGGCTTCCGCTTCGGCCGCCTGCGACAGGTGCAGCCATTCGCCGGCCTTTTCCAGCGCGCGGGGCAGGCCCAGCCGCTGCGTGAATTCGCCGAGGCCGTGTCGTATCAGAACGCCGCTGATTTGTTTCAAACGCGGCAGGTCGCGCATGGCGATCAGGGTTTCGCGGAGCATGGATGATTCCGTGGCCGATCGTTACCATCCCCTGTCAGACAAGGGTCTGACGGCAGCATAACATGCCGGCGGGCCGGCTTTACACGCCTAGCCTCGTTGGTTAGAGTGCGGTCTATGAAATTGCACCTGCGCTTACTCGCTGCGCTGCTGGCCGCGTTCATGGCCTGCGCCTACGCGGCACCAGACAAGTCCCAGGGCGACGACGACCCGATTTCCCGATTCTCCTCGCCCGGAGAAGAGGCGGTGGGCGACCTGTTGCTGCAGGCGATGAGCCTGATCGGCGTCGCCTATCGTTTCGGCGGCAGCACCCCCAGTTCCGGCCTCGATTGCAGCGGTTTTATCCAGTATGTGTTCCAGAAGTCGCTAAAGGTGAACCTGCCACGCACCGCCGCCGAGATGGCGCGCGTCGGCAAGCCGGTCGACAAGGGCGAACTTGTGCCCGGTGATCTGGTCTTCTTCAACACGCGCGGCTTCGCCTATTCCCATGCCGGCATCTATATGGGCAACGGGCGTTTCATCCATTCGCCGCGCACCGGCAAGAGCGTCGAGATCACCAGCCTGAACATCGGCTACTGGACGCAGCGCTACAACGGCGCCCGTCGCGTGCAACGGGGCTCGGCCGCGAGCGAGCTGACCGAGAAGCCGGCGCGGGTCGAGCGGGCCGAAAAGCCGGTGCGCGAGCGCGAAACGGTCGCCGTCTCGCCGGCAAGGTATGAGGCCGAACCGAGGCGGCTCGTAGAATCGAAGAAGGCTGGGTCCCAGAAGCCGGAATCGAAGGCCGAATCGCGCTACCGCAAGGTCGACAAGGCCGAGGCTGAACCGGTCAAGTGCAAGAAGGGCCGGCGCTGCCCCGCGGTAAAGGCGGACGTCGCCGACGCGCCCAAGAGCAAGAAGAAGGGCCGCGAAAAGGACCCGCCCGAAGAAAAAAGCACGAGGCAATCGAAGAAGAGGTCCGCCGAGAAGTCGAGCGAGAAGAGCACGAACTCGAAGAAGGGCGGCAAGGACAAGCCGGAGACAGGCCGTCACAAGAAATCCCAGCCCAGCAGCCGCGGCTAGTGGCACGAAGATGAACCCCGCGATGCCCGCAAGAGCGGGCATCGCCGTTTTGAAGCACGATATTACGATGAGCAGCAATCTCGATTTGCCGGTTTGGCGCGATCCGCAGGGCAACACCGTCGCCTGCGTGGAAAAGATCAAGGTGATGCGCGAGAACCTCGAGGAGCTGGCGCAGCTGGCGCAGGACGCATTCGAAGACGCGATCCTGATGGGCTGCGACGAGACCCAGGTGCGCGAGGTTCTCGTGCAACTGATGCAGCGCCTCGAAAACCCCTACCAATCCTGAAGGGCCCGCATGTCCCTCCCGTTCGAGGCCTTCATCGGCCTGAGATATCTGCGTGCGCGCCGCCGCAATGGTTTCATTTCCTTCATTTCGCTGGTGTCGATGATAGGCATCGCGCTCGGCGTCGCGGCGCTCATCATCGTCTTGTCGGTGATGAACGGCTTTCAGAAGGAAATCCGCGGCCGCATCCTCGGTGTCGCGTCCCACCTCGAAATCAGCACCTACGACGCCAGGCTTTCCGACTGGCCGGCGTACGTCAAGTTGGCCGAGCGCGAGCCCGAGGTGCGCGCGGTCGCGCCCTTCGTCAACGCGCAGGGCCTGTTGACGTCGCGCGGCGTGGTGCGAGGCGCGCTGGTGCGCGGGGTCGAGCCGGCGCGCGAGGACAAGGTGGTCGAGGTCGGCCAGAAGATGCTATCCGGGCGCCTTGCCGACCTGAAACCGGGCGGCTTCGGCATCGTGCTCGGCGTCGAACTGGCGCGCCAGCTGGGCGTCTCGGTCGGTGACAAGGTGACGCTGTTGACGCCGCAGGGCAACGTGACGCCGGCCGGGCTGATGCCGCGGCTCAAGCAGTTCACCGTCGTCGGCGTGTTCAAGGTCGACATGTTCGAGTTCGACTCGTCGCTGGCGATGGTCGATCTGAAGGACGCGCAGCTCTTGTTCCGCATGGGCGACGCGGTGTCCGGCGTGCGGCTGAAACTGTCCGACCCGATGCTCGCGCCCGACCTGAAGATCAGGCTGGCCGGCAAGCTGCCGCCCGAGGCGACGGCGACCGACTGGTCCGACATGAACGCCAACTACTTCCGCGCGGTGCAGATCGAGAAACGGATGATGTTCATCATCCTGACGCTGATCGTCGCCGTCGCGGCGTTCAACCTGGTGTCGACGCTGGTGATGGTCGTCACCGACAAGCAGGCCGACATCGCGATCCTGCGCACGCTGGGTGCGAGCCCGGCCAGCATCATGAAGATCTTCGTGATCCAGGGTTCGGTGTCCGGCATTCTCGGCACTTTGTCGGGCGTCGCCGGCGGGGTGCTGGTGGCGCTGAATCTGGACATTATTGTCCCGGCGATCGAACGCGTGCTCGGCACCAAGCTGATCTCGGGCGACGTCTACCTGATCGACCACCTGCCGTCGCAGGTGCTGTCGGGCGATGTCACCACGATTGCGCTGATCTCGCTGGTGCTGTCCTTCCTCGCCACCCTGTATCCGAGCTGGCACGCCGCGCGGCTGCAGCCGGCGGAGGCATTGCGCTATGAATAGTCCGGTACTCGAGGCCTTCGGCCTCGCCAAGACCTATGAAGAGGGCCGGCGCGCGCTGACCGTGCTGTCCGGCATCGATCTGAAGGTGGACAAGGGCGACATGCTCGCCGTGGTCGGCGCGTCCGGCTCGGGAAAAAGCACGCTGTTGCACCTGTTGGGCGGGCTCGATACGCCGACCCACGGCCGCGTCACGCTGTCGGGTGAGGATCTGTACACGCTGTCGGAAAAGCGTCGCGGCGAGCTGCGCAACCGCGACCTCGGCTTCGTCTACCAGTTCCATCACCTGCTGCCCGAGTTTTCGGCGCTGGAAAACGTGATGATGCCGCTGTTGATCCGCCGCATGTCGCGCGACGACGCGGCCCGCGCGGCGGGCGAAATGCTGACGCGGGTCGGCTTGGCCGCGAGGTTAGAACACAAGCCGGGCGAGCTGTCCGGCGGCGAGCGTCAGCGCGCGGCGATCGCGCGCGCCCTGGTCACGCGTCCGGCCTGCCTGTTGGCCGACGAGCCGACCGGTAACCTCGACCGCGGCAACGCCGATGCGGTGTTCGAACTGATGCTGGAATTGAACCGTAGCCTCGGCACCGCGCTCGTCATCGTCACCCACGACCACGACCTCGCCGCCCGCACCGGCCGCGTGCTGCACCTCTCTGAAGCGGGCTTGTCGGAGCAAGGCTGAAAGCCTGGCCGAGCGCCAAAGGCTCGGCCAACCTTTTGAAGGGAGAGCAAGGTTTGCTGATTTACCACCGCGACGAACTCACCATCGACATCCTGTGGGACGCGCTGCAGACAGCGTCGGGGCTGATGGAGCTTGCCATCACGCTCGCCTGTATCGGCGCGGGCTGGCTGATCGCGCGCCGGGTCTACCGTCGCTTCTTCGAGCCACACCCAGGGCGGCTCGACCGCTTCCTGCCCTACGTCGGCTTCCGCGTCGTGCTGCCTATCGCGTCGCAGATCCTGGTGATCGTGTCGGCGGCGGTGTGGGTGTTGCTGCTCAAGCGCCCGGCGCACGTGCTGCCTATCGTATCGGCGATGCTGTTCTGGCTGGCGGCGATCCGCGTGCTCGCGGCGATGCTGCGCCAGGCGATGCCCAAGGGCAAGTTCGAACGCGGCAGCGAACAGTCGCTGTCGGTGCTGCTGTGGCTGGCGTTCATCACCTGGGCGATCGGCGCCGACAGCCTGGTGATCGACTGGCTGCAGTCGGTGACCTTCCACGTCGGCAAGTCGAAGCTCGACCTGTTGATCGTGATCACCGCCATCCTGTGGGTCGCGGTGATCCTGGTCGGCGCGATGTGGGTCAGCCGGCTGATCGACAACCGGCTGATGCGCATCGGCGAGCTCGACATGAACCTGCGCATCGTGTTCTCGAAGCTGGCGCGCACCATCCTGATCGTCGCCGCCGTGCTGATCGCGCTGCCCATCGTCGGCATCGACCTGACCGTGCTGTCGGTGTTCGGCGGCGCGCTCGGCGTCGGCTTGGGTTTCGGCCTGCAGAAGATCGCCAGCAACTACGTGTCCGGCTTTATCATCCTGCTCGACCGTTCGATCCGCATCGGCGATAGGCTGATGGTCGACAACCGCGTCGGCTACGTGTCGCAGATCACCGCGCGTTACGTCGTGCTCAAGGGCCTGGACGGCTCGGAAGCCTTGGTGCCGAACGACACGCTGATCGCCAATACCGTGATCAACCAGTCCTACTCCGACAAGGCGATCTGGACTAGCCTGCAAGTGCAGGTCGCCTACGGCACCGACCTCGACCTCGCGCTCAAGCTGATGGGCGACGCGGCTCAGCATCCGAGGCTGTTGAAAAACCCGGCGCCGGCGGCCTTCGTCACCGCTTTTGGCGACAACGGCATCATGCTCGAGCTCGGCTTCTGGGTCGCCGATCCGGAAAACGGCTTCATGGGTCTGAAGTCCGACCTCAACCTCGCCATCTGGCGCAGTTTCAAAGAACATGGCGTAGCGATGCCGTTCCCGCAGCGTGAAGTCCGCATCCTCAACCCGGCTGCGATGCCGGGCCCAAGCCCATCCATTCAAGAGGGACCGCCGTGCAGCGAAGGCTAGCGATCATCGACGACGACGCCGCGGTACGCGACGCGCTCCTGTGGCTGCTCGAAGGCCACGGTTTCGAAGTGGACGGCTATGACAGCGCAGAGGCCTTCCTCTGTGCCGGCGTGGTCGACAGCTATCAGTGCATCGTGCTCGACCTCAGGCTGGCCGGCATGAGCGGCATCATGCTGCTCGAAAGCTTGGTCGAGCTCGCCTACGTGCCGCCGGTCATCATGCTGACCGCTCACGGCGACGTGCCGCACGCCGTGGCGGCGCTCAAGCTCGGCGCCTTCGACTTCCTGGAAAAACCGTTCGACAACGCGAGGCTACTGGCCCTCGTCGAAGCCGGCATCCAGAAGGACGACGACGCGCGCGGCAGGCACCAGAGGCTGTCGCGCGTCGAAGCCGCACTGGCCTCGCTGACCGAACGCGAAAAGCAGGTGATGGCGCTGGTGCTGGCCGGCAAGCTCAACAAGCAGATCGCCGATACGCTCGCGATCAGCATGAAAACGGTCGAAGTGCACCGTGCGCGTGTGTTCGACAAGATGGGCGTCAAGTCTGCGGTCGAACTTGCCAACCTGGTGGCGGTGCTCGGCGACGAGACGGCCAGCCGTTTCGGGCTGGGCGGGGAGGGCGCATGAGCGGCTACAAGCAGCCGGTGTCGGTCCTGGTGGTGATCTACACGCCGGCACTCGATGTGCTCTTGATCGAACGCGCCGACAAGGCCGGCTACTGGCAGTCGGTGACCGGCAGCCGCGAGGGTTTTGAAACGTTGGCCGAGACCGCACGCCGCGAGGTGCAGGAAGAGACCGGGCTCGACGCCGCGCTTTATCGCTTAGAGGACTGGCAGCACACCAATACCTACGAGATCTTCGACCACTGGCGCGCGCGCTACGCGCCGGGTACGACGCACAATGTCGAACACGTGTTCGGCCTCGAGGTCCCCGAGCCGTTGCCGGTCAGGCTGGCGCCGGGCGAACACGTGGATTTCGAATGGTTGCCGTGGGAGGCCGCTCGAGACAAGGTGTTCTCGCCGTCGAACGCCGAGGCGATTACCCAACTGACGACCCGGGTGGTCGTATGCGGTCGCTGACGATCACGACCTTTAATATGCACAAGGGCATGTCGCCGCTCAACCGGCGCGTGCAGCTGCCCAATATCGCCCACGGCCTGGCCAAGCTGTCGCCCGACCTGCTGTTCCTGCAGGAAGTGCAGGGCAAGAACGCGCTGCGTTCCTTGCGTTTTTCAGACTGGCCGAGCGAGGCGCAACACCATTACTTGGCGCGAAGGCTGTCGCACAAGGCTGCCTACGGCCTGAACGCGGCTTACAATCACGGCCATCATGGCAACGCTATCCTGTCGCGCTATCCGCTGAGCACCCGCTGCAACGTCGACATCTCGGTCAACCGCCTCGAACAGCGTGGCCTGCTGCACTGCGATTTGCAGCTTACCGGCTGGCCGGTGAAGGTCGCCGCGCTTTGCGTGCACCTCAACCTGCTGGCGCACGACCGCCGTAAACAGCTGGCCAAGCTGCGCTCCTATATCGACCACGCCATTCCCACCGATACCGCGTTGATCATGGCCGGCGACTTCAACGACTGGCGCGGAGAGGCAAGCTCGATCCTCGCGGGTGAGCTGGGTCTGAACGAGGTTTTCGAGAGCCTGTACGGCCGCCACGCGCGGAGTTTCCCGGCCCGCATGCCCATGCTGCCGCTCGACCGCATCTACGTCCGCGGCCTGTCGCCGGTTGCGGCCGAAGTGCATCAGGGGCTGCCGTGGGCGGCCTTGTCCGACCATCTCCCCCTCACCGCCAAGCTCGTTCTCTTGCCTTCGCAAAGCTGAACGGTATCCGCTATACCGAAGTGAAGTCAGCCTCCTTTGCGTTTGCCATTGACATTGTCCTTGCAATTGCTCCTCGTTGTATTTCCCAATGTAATCAAGGCGTGACAGTCAATTTGTCTCTTTCCTTGATTTCACTTCTGGCATGAACCATTCTGCTGATAAGGACTGATCAGGAACTGCTTGAAAGACTTTCATCAAGCTGGAACTGATAGCGTGTTCCGCTTTGGTCGGCGCTACGTTTTTTACGATTCGGCCGGCTCTGGAAAACTGAACAACTGAAAAGTGTCCGCGATGCAGGGAGCGATGGATAGGGAACCCCCTTTTCGTTAGAAACGTCGGCCCCCCTCATGCCGAGTTTGTGCTCCCGACTTCCCGCTAGAGGAGCGGCGGAAGCTTAGTTAGGGGTGCCACCGTGAGTCAGCGTGAGGTATTGGTTCTCGGCCAGCGGTGTGTGGGAGTCGCCGAAGAGTTGACGCAGGCGCTCCCGGGCTGGCGGATCATCACAGCACACAATGTAGGCGAGGCGCTTGCCAGCATTGGAGACTTGGTTCGTCCCATCATCGGCTTGATTCACATCGATGTAAATGACATCGACCCGCTCAATGCCTTGGAAAACATTAGCGTTGCAGCGGGTGTGATGGAGTGGATCGCCTTGGTCGAAAGAGAACATCTTAGTGCCGGCCAAGTCTGTCACTTTATTTCAGATCACTGCTACGACTTTCATACGCTTCCCTTGGACGCTTCGCGCTTGGCCATTACTTTGGGGCATGCCCATGGACGGGCAGAGTTGCGTCTCAGGCACAGTCGCCAGTACAGCAAACCGAACCAGTTCAATATGGTGGGCTCAAGCGAAGCAATGAAAAAACTGTTTGCTAGCCTCGGAAAAGTCAGTGGCAGCGACGCTCCTGTTCTCGTTCATGGTGAAAGCGGAACGGGAAAAGAACTGGTTGCCAAGGCAGTGCATATGTCGTCGCCGCGTGCCGATGGTCCGTTTATTGCAGTCAATTGTGGAGCCATTCCTGCCCATTTGGTACAAACAGAACTGTTTGGTCATGAAAAGGGCGCGTTTACCGGAGCCCATCAGCGCAAGATAGGGTTGATCGAGTCGTCCAACGGTGGAACCATTTTTCTTGATGAAATCGGTGATCTTCCGCTCGACCTTCAGGTCAATTTTCTGAGGTTCTTGCAAGAAAAGACAATAGAGCGGGTCGGGTCGGTGCTGCGTATCGGTGTCGACGTTCGCGTGATCGCGGCCACGCATGTGGATCTTGGCAAGGCCATCGCTGAAAAACGTTTTCGTGAGGATCTTTACTATCGTTTGAGTGTGCTGGTCTTGAGCGTGCCCCCCCTGCGTGAACGTTGTGACGATATTGAAATTTTGGCTCGCTGGTGTTTTAACGAATTCTCTCTAGAAAAAAACAGCAAAGTCCAAGGGTTCAGCAATAAGGCTCTGCAGGTGATGCGTGATTACTCATGGCCGGGCAATGTACGTGAACTGATTAACCGGGTACGTAGCGCGATGGTGATGAGTGAGAGCCGTTTGATACGGCCGGAAGACTTGGGGCTGATCGTCGAGAATGGGTTTTGCGATGCCACTGTAAATGCGCTAGATGTTGCGCGTGGGAGGTTGGAGCGAAGCCTTATTCAGCAGGTGCTGCAGCTGAACAAGCAAAATGTGGCAGCAACTGCCAGGCAGCTGGGGCTGTCCCGTTCCACCCTGTACCGGATGATGAACAAGCTTGAGCTTCAAAAAGAATAGCGTTGCCCTCCGAAAGCGGACTACGTCAACCAGGGCGATAGAGGATATGCCGCTCAGGGCTGGATCGGAGCCCGGTCGTGATTCGCGCGGATAAGAATTTGGATTTGAATGATTTTTGTCATATGGCGTTGATGCCATAGGGAGTGACCAACCGGCCTGGCCGTTCTTTTTAACGACTATTGCTCAAGGGGGTTTTATGAATCCGATCTCGTCGTTTTCCACCAAACCGTTGTGCCTAGCCTTGGCCGCCGGTTTCTTTTCCTTGCCCGCATTTGCCCTTTCGACCTCCGATCACTCGCCGCAAACCGCAGGCGGCGGCGAGATCTTCCCCATCAAGATCGCCGCAAACGACCCGGAGTTGATGTCGACCGATCAGGGGCAGCCGTCGGCTTCCTCGTCTAAGGCGTCTTCGCAATCGTCCGTTCCGCAAAGGGTCAAGAATATCTCGACGGCCTTCGAGAAGCCGGGGGTGCTGACGCCGAGGGGCTCGTTCGTCTTCGACCCCTCAATACAGTTCTCGACGACCTCGTCGAACCGCGTCGCGATACTCGGCTACACGATCGTTCCCGCGCTGACCGTTGGGGTGGTTGACGTCCGTTCGGTGAGCCGCAACACCTTCGTCGTCGCCTTGGGCGGCCGCTACGGCGTGACCAACCGCCTCGAAATAGAAGGGCGCATCCCTTATGTGAACCAGCACGATTCGTCGGTCAGCCGACCCATCGGGGATCCTGCAGTTAGTGATAAGGTATTCAATACCAATGGCAACGGTATCGGCGACGTTCAAGTGGGGCTGCGCTACCAATTGAACGATCCGGTAGGAGGTGACCCGTTCTATATCGCCAGCCTGCGTGTGCAGGCGCCGACCGGCGAAGGGCCGTTCGACGTTCCATACGACAGCGCTACGAATCTGCAGACCAAGGTGCCCACCGGTTCGGGTTTTTGGGGGGTGCAGGTCGGCGGGTCGGCAGTCTTGCCGTCCGATCCGGCGGTCTTCTTCGGTGGGGTCAGCTACCAGTGGAACCGTCCCGAAGATGTCGACAAGACGCTGAATATTACGCCGGGCAATAATGTGACTCAGCGTATCGGCAGGGTGGATCCCGGTGATGTGTTCCAGTTCAACTTCGGCATGGGTTTCGCCATCAATAACAAGTCGTCCTTCAGCATCGGTTATGACCACAATGCGATCTTCCGTACGAAGATCAATGGTCAATATGCCGCCGATGCGCAGAGGCTGATTCATGTCGGCTCGTTGCTGTTCGGCTATTCTTATACGACGAATCCGAGGGAATCGGTCAACCTGATATTGGGGGTCGGTACGACCAGAGATTCTCCCGACGTGCAGATCACGTTGAGGGCTCCGTTTTCGTTGTGATCGCGAGACAGGAGTGGCGAAAAAGGCTGTCACGGAAGTGACAGCCTTTTTTCAAGCACCCGAAGGGTCAGCGTATGATGCCATGGACGAGGGACTGGTTGACTGAATAATTATTTATCATTTGCCGGAAGATAGAGAGGTTGGCAACTTGCGCATCGATCGTCGTGATCGTCCGGATTATCTGGTCGTTCACGACATTCTGGATGACCAGCGCGGTGGGGAAGGGCGCCTGGGAGGTGGCCAGCCCGTCGTTGCTGTTCCATTGAAACTGGTTTTCCGCCTGCAGGACGCCGTTGATATAGACCGATCGCCGCAGATTGATGTCGACGCCGAGGTTGCTGAATGCCATGCCCCCCCTGAGCGTGTCCATCTTTGCCGCGTCGACTTTGCGGGCTGTAAGACGGTCGGGACCAGCGTCGTCGGCCTGCGCGAATTGCATCGGCGCGAGCAGGCCCGTGAGGCAGACCAGGGCGGCTCTGGCGAGGCCGAGGCGTTTTTTGACTGACATAGACATGGTCGGCTCCTAAAAATCAGTTGGCCCACGCATCATCAGGCTCCATGTGGAGAGGCTGGCGTCGGGAAGGGCCGTGCGCAACGGGGCCTTTGCGACGATTTGCCAGTCACGGGAGCGGTTGAAATGTTTTTTACCCACTTCCTCGCGGGCGGTGATCAGCAGCGCTATCTTTCCCCACATTTTTTCGAACTGGTCGCGCGGGTAAATCTTCGCACCTATGGACGGGTCGCTGACGAGCACGCTATTCTTACGGATGCCGGTTACTACGACGAAGTGCTTGTAACCGCCGGTATTCAACAAGACGATGGCCGGGACGCCCAGTTCCGCCAAATCGTCCAGACTGACTTCGTAACCGTCCGATGACATGCTCCGGCTTTCCAGATAGCGCTTCATGTCGCCCATCGAGAAGCCGGAACGGCGGATCTCCTTTTGATCTCCCTTTTTGAACATCGCCAAGAAGACCTGTTTTTCGCCGACCGGATACTTGTAGTGGTACTTCAGCAGCGTGGCCAGCGCCGCCGACCCGCAGCTGAAGTCGTATTGCTGCCGTACGATGTTGCGAAAAGCCTGCTCTTTGTAGCTCGTGACATTCAGCGAATATATTGCATTCGGCCCGGATATGATGACGTCAGCGTTGACCGATGCCATCCAGGTGAGTCCGGCAACGGCAAGGCAATATGCCAGAGTCTTGCTGCGCATGGACGGCTCCTCTCTTGGAAGAGCAGGCCGCGTGCGCGGCCTGCTGTGAGGACAACGGCTACTGCATGGTCACGTTGACGGTGGTGATATTCTGCATCAGCACGTTATTGCCGCTGTTCTGGAAGACCGTACCGATACCCGTCATGCCAGTGAAAGCCCCATCGGCAATCGTGTTTTTACCCGTGAGCACCTTCGCCGAGTCGGCAATGTTTGTATCGCCGACCGTCCCATCGATATCGGCCTCGCTGGTGGTATTGGTGATGGCTAGGGTGCGACTGCCCTGCTTGCCCCTTTGCTTCTCCAGGCTTGGTGCTAGCGACAGCCTGGAGAAGGACGAGGACATGGAGACCGTCGCGGGCGATTCGTCCTCGACCGTCCCGGAATGCGCCGGGCCGGCCAAGGCGGCCAGCCCCAATGCGCCGGCAATAAGGGATCGATAGAACCTGAACATGATGGCACTCCGCGTGATCCACCGGCAAAAAGGGGTAAACGGAAAGCGGTAAGGATGCAGAACCGCTTTCCGTTCGCTCTTGCCCATTGGCGTTACCGATGAAGGTTATTATTGGCCAGTGTTACCCGACTGGTTGAACGCGGCGCTCACGTTGTTCTGCTGCTGGATCATGGCGTTGATGCCGGTGTTTTGCGCTGCGTTGGCGATACCCTGGACAGTAACGCCAGCCATCTCGTTGTTACCGGTGATCACGGAATTGATCGAGGCCGCTTCGCCATTCGCTCCCGCTTCTCCGCCGGCCGCACCCGCAGCCGCCTCTGCATGAGCATCTGCCGCGGCGTCCGCGCCGACTTCTTCTTCCTCCGCGTCTGCTTCCGCAGTCGCGTCGGCCTCGGAGTCCGCCCCCCCTTCCGCATCCGCGCTCGTCTCTGCATCCGCGCCGGCATCGGCATCGCCACCGCTGATGTCGGTATCGCCCACTTCGCCTTCCATGTCGGCGTCCACGCTCGACTCTACGGTGTTTTCATAGTCCCAGTCGACGTCAACATCGACGTCGACGCTGTTGTCGATGCTGTGATCGCTGTTATCGCTGTTATCGGTGCTGTTATCGCTGTTGTCATCGGTTTCGGTGCTGTTATCACTGTTGTCTTCATTCTCGCTGTTATTGCTGTTATCGGTTTCATGCTCGCTGTTGTCTTCAAGTTCAAAGTTGTTTTGTTCAGCGTCGCCCAGCGCGGCAACGCTGCCCTCTTCAGCGGACACTTCGTTGTCCGCGATTCCCTCTTCTTCGGCCATCGCGGCCGGTACGGCAAAAGCCAGGGCGATAGCAGCGGCGAGTGCAAGCTTTCTCATGATCGTTCTCCTGAAGTTTCATCTTGAGTAACAGGTTGTTGATTCAGCTAGGCGCTTCGTTGTGCGCACTCTCCTATACGCAACCGCCGTGCCACCACGAAAAGAATTTGCCAATGCATTGATTTGCAATGGCTTTCTTCGCGTTTGGTGTTGCCTGTGACATTTTTTTCAGTTCAGGTCGGTGTCTCAAAAATGGAGCACCGTGGCGTTTCCTTATGGGGTGTTTTTGCGGCGGCCCCAATAAAACCGGGGTGTTGCGAGCGGTTTCAGTGAGGTGGCATGAGTGTTTCAAAGCTGAAACAGTTTCGCGGAGTGTTTCAGAAGCGGTGTAGCCCATGCCGGCTGCGTCTGTTCTGACTTTGATGGCGGGAACCAGAGCGGCATTCCGGCGGGAAACGCAGTCTTGTTCATGTCGCGACGGCGCAGGCAGTTAGCGGTTGGGGGTGCGCGGGGTGGGCTGATAGCATGAAGCAGGACAGCACAGGAGTGGCGGTATGAAGAAAACCGTGTCGCGCACCCGTCAGCCGGAAGAGATGCGCGCCAGGCTGGCGCAGCATTACGAGGCGCTGGTGGAGATGGCCTTTCACGCCATGGCCAGGCTGAACGCGGACGCCGATCCGGAGGCGCTGCACGACTTGCGGGTAAGCCTGCGCAGTCAGCGCGTACTGTTGGTGGCGTTTCGCGGCCGTGCGTCGGTGGCCGAGGCGAGCGGAAGGTTGGCCGAGGCGGCCAGGCTGAGCAATGCGGTGCGGGATCTGGAGGTGTCGCTGGTCTGGGCAGATTCCTTGCTCGCTGAAACCGGCGTCGGGGCGGAGGCGCGGCAAAGTTTGGCCGAGCAGTTGGCCGGTGCGCGGGCCGAGCTGATGGCGGGGCTGCAGCACGCGCGTCTGGACGAAGCGCTGGTCGACGCCGAACTCGCCTGGTTCAAGGCGCTCAACCGCATCAGGCGCAAAGCGCTGCTGCAAAGGGTGCGTCGGCGCGCGCTCAGGCTTAGCACGCGCATGAACAAGGCCTGTCTTGCCCTGCCGAAGGAGGGGGCCGCGCTATCGGACTGGCATCCGGTGCGCCTGCTCGGCAAACGCCTGCGTTACTGGGTGGAAGGGTTTTCGGAGTGCCTGCCGCGCGGGCAGCGGCGCTTGGCCAAGCCGCTGCGTTTTCTGCAGCTGAGCCTGGGAAATTTGCAGGACCTGGCGGTGCTGCAAGGCAGGTTGGCCGAGGGAGACGCGCCGCCGGCCGAGTGGTTGACGGCGATCGGCCGCCATCAGGCGAAGAGCGAGTGCGCGGCGGTCAAGGTCTTGGCCGAGCTCAAGCCGCAGCTTGCCAAGGCCCGACGCCGGCACTGAGCCTTACCACATCACCTTGACGGACGAATTGCCCAGCCAGTCCCGAAGGGAGATCAGCAGCCCTTCGTCGAGGCGCACGCCCCATCGTTGAGGTAGCGCGATATCGCCGCGCGCCGAACCGTTGTGGTAGTCGACGCGCACCGGGCAGCCGCCTTCCTCGCTCCGGAACGGCTGGATCAGCGTTTTGAGCTTCATCACGTCGCTGTTGCCGTTCATCGTGATACGCAGGCCGCGCGCGAAACGGCTGCGCGCCTCGCCGAGGTCCAGCAGCTTGTCGGCGATGATGCGCAAGCCGCCCGAGAAGTTGTCCTCGCTGACCTTGCCTTCGACCACCAGCACCGTATCTTCCTTGAGCTTGGCGCGGTTGGCGTCGAACGCCTCGGCGAATACCGACACTTCGAGCTTGGTGCTGCCGTCGTCCAGCTGCACGAAGGCCATCTTGCCGCGGTTGCCGACCTTGGTGCGGATGCCGGTCACGAAACCGGCCAGCAGCTGCGGCTCCTTCCTCGGGATCAGCCGCGACAGCGGCGTCTTGATGAACGCGCGCACTTCCTTCTCGTACGCGGTGAACGGGTGGCCCGACAGGTAGTAGCCGATCGCGAGCTTTTCCTCCGCCAACTGGGTCGCGTCGTCCCACGGCTTGGTGTCGACCATCTCCACGGTCGGCGCCGAGCCGGCGTCGAGCAGGTCGAACAGCCCGCCCTGGTTGGCGTTGGCCGCTTCCTGGTCGGCCGCTTCGATCGCGAGGCCAACGTTGGCGATCAGCTTGGCACGGTTGGCTTCTACGCGATCGAAGGCACCGGCGCGGATCAGCGATTCGATTGCGCGCTTGTTGACGAGCTTCTTGTCGGTGCGGCGGCAGAAATCGAACAGGTCGGTGAACGGCCCGCCTTCCTGGCGCACGGCGACGATATGGTCGACCGCCGCCTCGCCGGTGCCCTTGACCGCGCCGAGCGCATAGCGGATGTGTCGGCGGTCGACCGGAACGAAGCGATAGAAGCTCTCGTTGACGTCCGGCGGCAGGAAGACCAGCTTGTTGGCGAGCGAATCGTCATAGAACACTTTGAGTTGGTCGGTGTTGTCCAGTTCCGACGACATGGTCGCCGCCATGAACGCGGCGCAGTGGTGCGCCTTCAGCCACGCGGTCTGGTAGGACACCACCGCGTATGCCGCCGTGTGCGACTTGTTGAAGCCGTACTCGGCGAACTTCGCCATCAGGTCGAACAATTGCTCGGCCAACTTCGGGTCGTAGCCCTTGGCCGCCGCGCCCTGCGCGATCTTGCCGCGGTGCTCGGCCATCTCCTCGGGCTTCTTCTTGCCCATCGCGCGGCGCAGCATGTCGGCGCCGCCGAGCGTGTAGCCGCCGATGATCTGCGAGATCTGCATCACCTGTTCCTGATACACGATCACGCCGTAGGTCGGCTCGAGACACGCGGTCAGGTCGGGGTGGAAGTAGTCGACCTCCTGCTTGCCGGCCTTCCGCAGGATGAAGTCGTCGACCATGCCCGAGCCGAGCGGACCCGGACGGTACAGCGCCAGGACGGCGATGATGTCCTCGAAACGGTCGGGCTTGAGCTTCTCCAGCAAGCGCTTCATGCCGTCCGATTCCAGCTGGAACACCGCGGTGGTGTTCGCGTCCTGCAGCACCTTGTACGCAGCCGGGTCGGTGAAGGCGAGCAGGTTCAGGTCGGTGGTGAAGCTCGCATCGAGGTCTTTGATGTAACGGACCGCGAGGTCGATGATCGTCAGGTTTCTGAGGCCCAGGAAGTCGAACTTCACCAGGCCGATAGCCTCGACGTCGTCCTTGTCGTACATCGACACCGGCACCGCGTCGTCGCCGGACGCCTGGTACAGCGGGCAGAAGTCGGTCAGCCTGCCCGGCGCGATCAGCACACCGCCGGCGTGCATGCCGATGTTGCGCGTCAGGCCCTCGAGCTTGAGCGCGAGCTCCCACAGTTCGCGCAGTTCTTCCTCGTTTTCCAGCCTTTCCTTGAGGATGGGCTCCATCTCGACCGCGTCGTCGAGCGAGTACTGCTTGCCCGGCGCGGCCGGGATCAGCTTGGACACGCCGTCGCAGAACATGTACGGAAGATCCAAGACTCGGCCGACGTCGCGCACCACGGCCTTGGCCGCCATGGTGCCGAAGGTCGCGATCTGCGACACCGCCTCGGCGCCGTACTTCTGGCGCACGTATTCGATCACCCGGTAGCGGTTGTCCTGGCAGAAGTCGACGTCGAAGTCGGGCATCGACACCCGCTCCGGGTTCAGGAAGCGCTCGAACAGCAGCGCGTAGGCGAGCGGGTCGATGTCGGTGATGCCGAGGCTGTACGCGACCAAGCTACCGGCGCCCGAGCCGCGGCCCGGGCCGACCGGGCAGCCGTTGTTCTTCGCCCAGACGATGAAGTCGGCGACGATCAGGAAGTAGCCGGGGAAGCCCATCTGGATGATGGTGTCGGTCTCGATCTTCAGCCGCGCGTCGTATTCGGGACGGCGTTCGGCGCGCAGCTCGGGGTCGGGGAACAGCTTTTCCAGCCGTTCCTCCAGGCCCTTTTGCGCGCAGTCGACCAGGTAGTCGTCGAGCGTCATGCCGTCCGGCGTCGGGAAGTCGGGCAGGTAGTTGGTGCCCAGCTGCACGGTGATGTTGCAGCGCTTGGCGATTTCCACCGAGTTGGCGAGCGCCTCGGGGATGTCGGCGAAGCGTTCTGCCATCTCGTCGGCCGACAGGAAATACTGGCATTCGGCGAAGTTCTTAGGGCGGCGCTTGTCGCCCAGCGTGTAGCCCTCGGCGATGCACACGCGCGCCTCGTGCGCCTTGAAGTCGTCCGCTGCCATGAACTGGATCGGGTGCGTCGCGACCACCGGCAGGCCGGTCTCGCCGGCGAGCCACAAGGTCGCCTGAACCACCTGCTCGACCTCGCGGTTGTCGAGGCGCTGCAGTTCCAGATAGAAGCCGCCGGGGAAGACGCCGGCCCAGTACTCGGCGCGGCGGCGCGCTTCGTCGGGGTTGCCGTTGACCAGCGCCATGCCGACGTCGCCCAGGTGCGCGCCAGACAGGCACAAGAGGTTGCTGTTGTCGCCGGCCTCCAGCCACTCGCGCTTGAGTTCCGCGCGGCCGCGGTGCTGGTTCGACAGGAAGGCCTCGGCCAACAGTTCGGACAGGCGGCCGTAGCCGTCGCGGTTCTTGGCGATCAGCATCAGCCGGAACGGCTTGTCGCGGTCTTCCTCGTTTTCCAGCCAGGCGTCGACCGACACGATCGGTTTGACGCCGGCGCCGCGGCAGGCCTTGTAGAACTTGACCATGCCGAACAGGTTCATCAGGTCGGACATGCCGAGCGCGGGCAGGCCGAGCGCCTTGGCGCGCTTGACCGCATCGTCGATGCGGACGATGCCGTCGCTGACGGAGAACTCGGTGTGGAGACGGAGGTGGATAAAAGCCGGTGCATTCATGGGCGCTATTGTACCGCGCGCCCGACCGGCTGCGTGCAGGCTTGGCCTAGCCGGTGCTTGGCCTCGGCTAGGCTTGCTTAAGGAGGGTGAGTGGTTGAGGGTTGGCCGAGCCCGGTTCGAGAGGGGCGCTCAGCCGTCGGACTTGGGCTTCAGCGCGGCGAGCGTGGCCTTTTGCATCTCGAGCGTCTTGATCTGCATCGCCAGCGCGCCGAGGTTCATCGTCAGCCAGCCTTCGACGACCTTGAGTTCGGTGATGCGCCTTTCGATCTCTTCCTCGCTCATCGGCGGCAGGAAGGGTTGCGCGCCGGGCGGCGTGGCGTTCTGCCAGAACTGGCGCAGCAGCGCGAAGGGGTCGTTCGGGTTGAAGTCGGCGCTCATGCGGTCTCCCTTTGGGTATTGGTGAAGCGGCTTATGCGGCCCAAAACAAAAACGGGCAAGCCTGAGCTTGCCCGTTGAGTATAGCGCCGGGTGTCAGGCTTAGGCCTGGGCCACCTGCGCTTCGACGGCCGCGAGCGCCACCATGTTGACGATGCGACGCACCGACGAGATGGAGGTCACGATGTGCGCCGGCTTGGCGATGCCCATCAGGATCGGGCCGATGGTCACGCCGTCGGCGGCCGATACGCGCAGCAGGTTGTAGCTGATGTTGGCTGCCTCGACGTTCGGCATGATCAAGAGGTTGGCCGAGCCCTTCAGCGTGCTGTCCGGCATGGTCTGCTGGCGCAGGCTCTCGTTCACCGCGGCGTCGCCCTGCATTTCGCCGTCGATTTCCAGGTCCGGCGCGCGTTGCTGGACGATCGCCAGCGCTTCGCGCATCTTCTGCGCCGAGACGCTGTTGATGGTGCCGAAGCTGGAGTTGGACAGCATCGCTACCTTCGGCTGGATGCCAAAGCGTTTCACCGTCTCGGCGGCCATCAGCGTGATGTCGGCGAGCTGTTCGGCGGTCGGGTCGGCGTTCACGTAGGTGTCGGCGATGAAGATGTTGCCGGTCGGCAGCATCAGCGCGTTCACCGCGGCGGCCAGTTTCTTCGGATTGTCGTAACCCAGGACGTCCTGGATGATCTCGAAGTGCTGGCGGTAGGCGCCGTAGGTGCCGCAGATCAGCGCGTCGGCCTCGCCGCGACGCACCATCAGCGCGCCGATCAGCGTGGTGTTGCCGATCACGCGGCGACGCGCCTGCTCTTGCGACACGCCGCGACGCTTCATGATCTCGTAGTACTCTTTCCAGTACTCGGCGTAGCGCGGGTCGGACTCGTTGTTCACGAGTTCGAAGTCGCGGCCCGCCTCGATCTTCAGACCCAGGCGCTCGATGCGCTTCTCGATCACGCTCGGGCGGCCGACCAGCACCGGGAAGGCGATGCCTTGCGACACGATTTCCTGCGTGGCGTGCAGCACGCGCTCGTCTTCGCCTTCGGTCAGCACGATACGCTTGGTGTTCTGCTTGGCGGCGGTGAACACCGGCTTCATGAACAGGTTGGTCTTGTAGACGAACTGCGACAGCTGCTCGTTGTAGGCGGCGAAGTCCTCGATCGGACGCGTGGCGACGCCGGAGTCCATCGCGGCCTTGGCGACGGCCGGCGCGATCTTGACGATCAGGCGCGGGTCGAACGGGACCGGGATCAGGTATTCCGGGCCGAAGGTCAGTTCCTGGCCGCCGTAGGCGGAGGCGACGACTTCGTTTTGCTCGGCCATCGCCAGGTCGGCGATCGCGCGCACGCAGGCGATCTTCATCTCTTCGTTGATGGTCGTCGCGCCGACGTCCATCGCACCGCGGAAGATGAACGGGAAGCACAGCACGTTGTTGACCTGGTTCGGGTAGTCCGAACGGCCGGTGCCGATGATCGCGTCCGGGCGGACTTCCTTGACCAGCGACGGCAGGATTTCCGGTTCCGGGTTGGCCATCGCCAGGATCAGCGGGTGGGCGGCCATGGACTTCACCATGTCCTGCGAAACCAGCTTCGGGCCGGACAGGCCCATGAAGATGTCGGCGCCGACCATGGCGTCGGCGAGCTTGCGCTGGCCGTTGTCCTTGATCGCGTAGCGCTTCTTCGAGTCGTCCATCTTCTCGTCGCGGCCTTCGAAGATCACGCCCTTCGAGTCGCAGACGGTGACGTTCTCGCGGGTCACGCCGAGTGCGACCAAGAGGTCCAGACACGCGATCGCGGCCGCGCCGGCGCCGGAGGCGACGACGCGCACGTCGGCGATGTCCTTGTTGGTCAGGCGCAGGCTGTTCAGGACGGCGGCGGCGGCGACGATGGCGGTGCCGTGCTGGTCGTCGTGGAACACCGGAATGTTCATGCGCTCACGGCACTTCTTCTCGATGTAGAAGCACTCCGGCGCCTTGATGTCTTCGAGGTTGATGCCGCCGAAGGTCGGCTCGAGCGAGCAGATGATGTCGACCAGCTTGTCCGGGTCGAGCTCGTTGACCTCGAGGTCGAACACGTCGATGCCGGCGAACTTCTTGAACAGCACGCCCTTGCCTTCCATCACCGGCTTGCCGGCGAGCGCGCCGATGTTGCCGAGGCCCAGCACCGCGGTGCCGTTGGAGATCACCGCGACCAGGTTGCCGCGGGCGGTGTATTTGTACGCGTTCAGCGGATCTTCGACGATAGCCATGCACGGCGCGGCCACGCCCGGGGAATAGGCGAGGGCGAGGTCACGTTGGGTGGCTAGCGGTTTGGTCGGGGCGACCTGGATCTTACCGGGGGTGGGGAACTGGTGAAAATCGAGTGCGCTCTGGCGCAATTGCTCATCCATCTGGGAGCTCCTGAGGGCTTTGGGCAGGTTTGGAACACGTTTCCATTATTATACGGCCAACCCTTCTCTAGGGCTATGGCTCCAGGCTATAGCGCCTATAAGCGCGCAAAGTGGTGCGTTCCTCCGCGCCGCGCGCCATCGAAGTTGGCCGAGCTTTTTGACAGCTGTCTCGCCCCGAGTTTCTGCGGCCTTCGCCACGCACGAACCGGCGATTCTATGGCCCATGCGGGTGATGACCGGCAGCGTCCGACCACGTCTTCGGGCTCGGGTGAGGGCACCATTCTAAAGGTCGCCGATCGTCGCTGCGATCAGGAACACCCCGCATACGCGGCAATAGAGAGTCATGACGTTAGACTGTCCGCTTGCGCCGAAGGGTGAAGCCTCTTGTGGTCAATGGTTCGGGTTGAAGGCGGTTTCCTTGTAAATCGTCTGGATCACGTCGCGGCCGATGCGGTCGGCCATTTTCGCGTGCACCGGCATCATCGCCTTCTTCAGCGCTGCGCGCTCGACCGGGGTCGGCGTGTAGATCTGCGTCTTGCCCGAGTCCCTGATCTTGGCGAGGTCGACGTCGTTCTCGGTCTTGGCGATCTGGTTGGCGTAGCGCGTCGCGTCGCGCATCGCGCCTTCTAGCGTGGCGCGGACGTCGCCCGGCAAGCCGTCCCAGAACGTCGTGTTCACGATCACCGCGTAACCGAGGTAGCCGTGCTGCGACAGCGTCAGGTGGCGCTGCACGGAGTGCATGTTCTGCGTGTACAGGTTGGACGGCGGGTTCTCGGTCCCGTCGACCACGCCGGTTTCCAGCGCCTGGTAGACCTCGGAAAAGGCCATCACCTGCGGCAGCGCGCCGAGCGCGCGCATCTGTTCCTCGAGCACCTTGGAGTTCTGGATGCGCATCTTCAGGCCCCGGAAGTCGGCCGGCGTCCTGAGCGGCCGGTTGGCCGAGAAGTCCTTGAAGCCGTTGTCCCAGAACGCGAGGCCCTTGATGCCCTTGCTCTCGAGCTTGGCGAGCAGTTTCTCGCCGACCGGCCCCTCGGTGACCTTGTGCAGATCCTGATAATTGTCGAACAGGTAGGGCAGGTCGAACGCCTCGAACTCGCGCACACCCAAGGGGCCGAACTTGGCGAGGCTGGGGGCGAGCATCTGCACCGCACCCAGTTGCAGCGCCTCGAGTTCTTCCTTGTCCTTGTAGAGCTGGCTGTTCGGGTAGACCTGGACCTTGACGCGGCCGTTTGTCCGCTGCTCGGCCAACCTTTTGAAGTAGTCGGCCGCCTTGCCTTTCGGGGTGTCCGGCGCGACGACGTGGCTGAACTTGATCACGATCTCGCCATCGCGCGGCATGCAGCCGGCCAGACCGAGGGTGGCGCCAAGCAGCAGGGCGGCAACTTTCAGCTTCATCTTGCGGGTTCTCCTGTCGGGCGTCCGACGGCACGAGGACGCGCCTTTATACACTAGGCGCGGCGGCGCCGAACATGCCATTGGGGAATTCCGCATTGCGCCTTTCGCGCCAAGTCGCATCATTCACTAGATGAAGCCTACCCTCGAACCCAAACGCTCGCCTCGTCCGCTGTGGCTGATGAGCGCGCTGTCGTTGCTCGCGCTGTTGTTCACGCTGTCGGGCCTCTTTTACCTGCTGTACCGCGACTGGGTCGACGAGCAGCGTGACGGGCTGATTCAGGAAATGCTGTGGCTCGAGCAGTCGCTGCGGCTGCAGATGCAGAGTCACCGCGAGTGGGGCGAGGGACAGGCACTCGACATCGCCGAGGGGCGGCTAGACGAGGAGCAGTTCCGGCGCAACGTGCGAGCCTTCCTGCGCGAGAACCGCGAGTTGGCCGAGGTGCAGCGCATCGGCGATCACGGCGAGGTGAGGTGGGACGGCAGGCGTGTGCTGGAAAAACCGGCAAAGCTCGCCGGCGACCAATACGACGCGGTGTGGCGCGCGAGCCGCCTGTTGCGCCCGGCCTACGGCGAACCCTACCGCGGCGGCGCCGAGAACAAGGTGCGCATCGACCTGGCGGTGCCGTTGGTCAAGGACGGCCGCTACCAGGGCAGCGTGCGCCTCACCTATCAGCTCGACCTGCTGCTGCAGCAGCAGGTGCCGTGGTGGATCGCGTCGAAGTACCACGTCGGCATCGTCGACGTCGGCGGAAAGCTCTTGGCGAGCAAGTCCGAGCAAGCGGCGCACCCTGACGGCGTGGCCTACCAGATCGGCTTCGACCCGCCCGGCCACGGTCTGTCCTTGAGGGCCGTCTCGTACCGGGTCGGCATCGGCCTGACCTTGCCGGTGATGAGCGGCTTCATCCTGTTCCTCACGCTGTCGCTCGCGTTCACCGTGTGGCGCATCCGCCGTCACGTGCGCGAGCGCGCCGCGGCAGAGCGCACGCTCGCGCACGAGGTGTCGTTCCGCCAGGCGATGGAAGACAGCATGAAGGGCGGGCTGGTGTCGCTCGACCGCGCCGGGCGCATCGAACGCGTCAACCGGGCGTTCTGCCAGCTGACCGGTTACGACGCCGACGCGCTGGTCGGCCTGACGCGGCCGTACCCGTTCTGGCCGGCCGACGAGGCGGTCGCACAGGAAGAGGTGTTCGCGCGGGCGCTGGTCGGGGACGTGCCCGAACAGGGGCTCGAGCTGTCCTTCCTGCGCGCCAGCGGCGAGCGGGTCGAGGTGCGGCTGTTCATCACGCCGCTGATTGGTGGCGGCACGCAGCGCGGCTGGATCGCGTCGCTGTACGACGTGACCGAGGTGCGGCGCCAGCGCATCGAACTCAAGGCCGCGCACGAGCGCTTTCTCGCAGTACTCAACGGCCTCGACGCCGGCGTATGCGTCACCGGTTGCGACCACGGCGAGCTGCTGTATGCGAACCCGGCGTTCGGTCGCCTGTGGTGGCGCGTCGAGCCCGACGCCGGATATTGCCCGCTGCTGCCAAGGTTGGCCGAGCCCGGCGGCGCGCCGCTCGAGTTCACGCTCGACGACGGCCGGCGCTGGTTTCAGCTGCAGCGTCGCCGCATCGCCTGGGTCGACGGCACCGAGGCGTGGCTCGATATCCTCGCCGACGTGACCGAGGCGCACGAGCGCGAGGCGCGCGAGCGCGCGCAGGCCGAGCGTTTCCAGACCACGTCGCGGCTGATCGCGATGGGGGAGATGGCGTCCAGCCTGGCGCACGAACTCAACCAGCCGCTGACCGCGATCAATACCTACGCGTCGGGCCTGATCCGCCGCTTGCCAGACGATGGCAGCCTGCCCAAAGGCACGTACGGCGCGGTCGAGGCGATCGCCGAGCAGGCGCGGCGCGCCGGCCAGATCGTCAACAGCATCCGCGCCTTCATCAAGAAGCACGAGCCGCAGCTCGAATGGTCGGACCCCGAGCGCATGGTGTCGCGTGCGGTGAGCTTGGCCGAGCCGCTGGCGAACAAGCACGGCGTGCGGCTGACGCTCGAGCCCGACGCGCGGCCGCTGTCGCTGCAGGTCGACCCGGTGCTGATCGAGCAGGTGCTGATCAATCTGATAAAAAACGCGGTCGAGGCGCTGGTGTCGGCGCGTACCGCACGGCCGCACGTGCAGGTGCGGACGCACGTCGGCGCGGCGTACTGGCGCGTCGAGGTCGCCGACAACGGGCCGGGCCTGTCCGACGCGATGCAGGCCAATCTGTTCACGCCGTTCTATTCGACCAAGCCCGAAGGTATGGGCATCGGCCTCAACATCTGCCGCTCGATCGTCGAGTTCCACCGCGGCGAGTTCGGCGTGCACAGCACGCTGTCGGGCGGCTGCGTGTTCTGGTTCACGCTGCCCTTGTCGCGCCCCGGCCCGGAAAACAAAACGGCGTCCGAAGACGCCGTCGAATGAGTCGCCGGATGGACTTACGCGCTCGGGCTCAGCATCGTGTCGTGAGGCTCGGCCAACATTTCGGGGTAGTCGCGGCTGTAGTGCAGGCCACGGCTTTCCTTCCTCAATAGCGCCGAGCGCACGATCAGTTCGGCGGTCTGCACCAGGTTCCTGAGTTCGATCAGGTCGTTGCTGACGTGGAAGTTGCTGTAGTACTCGTTGATCTCCTCGGACAAGAGCTTGATCCGGTTCAGCGCGCGCTCCAGCCGTTTGTTGGTGCGCACGATGCCGACGTAGTCCCACATCGCGCGGCGCAGCTCGTCCCAGTTGTGCGAGATCACCACCTCCTCGTCCGGGTCGGTGACGCGGCTGTCGTCCCAGCTCGGGATCACGGGCAACTCGGCGGGCTGGGCGTTGAGGATCTCGGCGGCGGCGGCGCGGCCGATCACCATGCATTCCAGCAGCGAGTTGCTCGCCAGCCGGTTCGCGCCGTGCAGGCCGGTACACGCGACCTCGCCGACCGCGTACAGGCTGTCGACGTCGGTGTGGCCGTCGAGATCGGTCACCAGGCCGCCGCAGGTGAAGTGCACCGCCGGCACCACCGGGATCGGCTCCTTGGTGATGTCGATGCCCAGTTCGAGGCAATGCGCGTAGATGTTCGGGAAGTGCTCCTGGATGAAGCTCGCCGGCTTATAAGAGATGTCCAGATAGACGCAGTCGAGGCCGTGGCGCTTCATCTCGAAGTCGATCGCGCGTGCGACCACGTCGCGCGGCGCGAGTTCGGCGCGCTCGTCGTGCGAGGGCATGAAGCGCGTGCCATCCGGCAGGCGCAGGATGCCACCTTCCCCGCGCACCGCTTCGGTGATCAGGAAGGACTTGGTGTGCGGGTGGTAGAGGCAGGTCGGGTGGAACTGGATGAACTCCATGTTCGATACGCGGCAGCCGGCGCGCCAGCCCATCGCGATGCCGTCGCCGGTCGCGGTATCCGGGTTGGTCGTATACAGATAGACCTTGCCGGCGCCGCCCGACGCGAGAATGGTATGGCTGGCGGCCAGCGTCACCACCTCGTCGGCCTGCTTGTCGAGCGCGTACGCGCCGAAGCAGCGGTTGCCATCGAGGCCGAGCTTCTTCGACGTGATCAGGTCGATCGCGATGTGGTCCTCGAGCACCGTGATGTTCGGGTGTGCCTTGATCTTCTGGCCGAGCGTGCTGGTCACCGCTGCGCCGGTGGCGTCGGCCGCATGGATGATGCGCCGGTGGCTGTGACCGCCTTCGCGCGTCAGGTGGTAGCCGGTCTTGTGCGTCTCGTCCTTGGTGAACGGCACGCCGAGCTCGATCAGCCAGTCGATCGCCTCCTTAGAGTGCTCGACGATGAAGCGCGTCGTGTCTTCATTGCACAGGCCTGCGCCGGCGACCAGCGTGTCCTGGATATGCGCCTCTACGGAGTCGCCGGTGTCGAGTACGGCGGCGATCCCGCCCTGCGCGTAGGTCGAGCTGCCTTCAAGAAGGTCACGCTTGGTGACCAGGCCAACCTTGCGGTGTTCGGCCAAGTGTAGCGCCAGCGTCATCCCGGCCAGGCCGCTGCCGATAATCAGTACGTCAAACTTCAACATCGCGATCATGTCCCGAAAAGATCTTCAGCAGGCAAGACTAGCAGAAAGCGCGGGCGAAGGGGCAGGGGGTCTGACGGGCGGAAACCCCGATAGTCAAAGGGCTTGCAGGGCTCGGCCAACCTTGGGTGTAGCGGTGCTTTCAAGATTCTTTCACAAAGGTGTTGACGGCTCGGTCGGGTCTGGGTATAGTTCGCCTCCTCTGCTGCAGACGCAACCAAGCGAAAGCGGCGCCGATCTTTAAGAACATGGACAACCGATAGGTGTGAGTTTCTGGCCGAGGCGAGAAACTGGCACCAGCAAGACAAGCGATCTTCGGATCGCAAGCCTTGCGGACC